>JANOAX010000229.1:0-17673 GCA_031411335.1 Bacteroidota bacterium | reverse complement strand
TAGAATGAATGTTCTTTGTATATGAAATATCTTGCATAATCTATAGATATTAAAGTTTGAGTTGCTTCCAACACAGTAATGAAATGCCCGGATGGCGGAATTGGTAGACGCGCTGGTCTCAAACACCTGTGCCTTCACTGGCATGCCGGTTCGACTCCGGCTCCGGGTACGAAACAGAGGGAGAAACAGTGCGAGAGCGCTGTTACTTTCTCTGTTTTTATTTTTTCACATGCTTGAAAAGCACGTACTTTTTTTCAATTAGCAGACTATTCGTCTAAGTTTAACATAAATCATTTTTCAAATGGCATCTGTATATATTCTTTATTCCTCAAAAATTGACCGATATTATGTTGGTAGTTGCTTAGATCTTTCGGAAAGATTAAATCAACATAATAACAAATTCTTTAGTTCAGCTTTTACTCAGAAAACTGATGATTGGATTTTATTTCTTTCCATTGATGAACTACTATATCAACAAGCTAGGAATATTGAGGTGCATATCAAAAAAATGAAGAGCAGGAAATACATTCAACATTTGAAAGAATTTCCAAAGCTGATAGATCAACTAAAGAATAAATTCTCATAATAATGGCGGCCTCGATAGCTATCATGAGAGAAAAGGTACGAGAGCAGTGTTACTCTCGCTCTTTTACAACAAACTATATCCACCATATTATTTTTTGTCTTACTTCAAGTTATAAATAAAACAAACATATTTTAATGGTATCGGTTAACATTATCTATTCACAACAAATTTTGCTTTGTAACTTTGACTGTCTACTTGCGCATCAATAAAATAAATGCCATTTTCAAACTCCGCTAGAGAAATCATTTGTTCAGATGCATTTTCAACATTTAATACTTTAACCAATTGTAGTGTGCTGTTGTAAATTTTAAAAATTGCTTTTGAATTATAATCTATAATTTTTACTGTTATGAAATCGCGTGCAGGATTTGGCGAAATTAAAATTTTATCTTTTTCTACTTCAAGCGAAACAACATCTTCATCGCCTAATCGAGGAGGCACTACACATGGCTCTGTATAAATCATTACATGACTTCCGTCAAATGCATTAAATCCAGGTTGCAGTATAATTTCATTCCCTGCAATATATTTTACACGCGAGTTACTATTGCATTGCTGTGTACTAAAGATAGTATTACCTGCAATCTTTCCATATTCTCCATTCACTGTTGACGAAAGTGTAAAAGTTGAAATGCATCCGACAGTAAAATATGTTACTACTGTTTGCTTTACTGATGCATAGGAATCATAATTTGTAAATAATTGACCGACGACTGTATAGGTACCGGGAGTCATGATGCCACCGGTTGGCAATACAGTACTATGAGCATGATCTACATTGGTGTAAGCTCCCACCCATAAAGGACTCCAGCCAAACGGTGTTACAATTGGAACACCAAGAGGATTATAAATATTTATTAGTACTGAATCACTGTATGACATCCAATTTGCATCATAATGAACCCTTATTAAATCACCAGGGTTAAAATGTTGGGAATAACTATTTGCCAGATAACCGCAACCTTCAACTGTTTGGTTACTGTTTTTTCTTACACGAAATTTCGTCATTCTACCCTCAATTACTTTCCAATACATGTAGGTAGAATCTTGCCATAATGATATACCATCATCAAAGCAGTAATTGCCCGTATGAAAAGGGTCCACTACATTATTACTTTGATCTCTTAGTTCAAAAACAAAAGTACCAATACCTGCATGTGTTACTCCGGAACCATCAAACAATCCGGGAGTACCTATTGGCTCACCCTCATTTATAAAACTTCCTATCGGTTTTTGAGTAAGACTCCCTACATGCAATTGATAATAATAGGATCGAACACCATTGGAGTGCTCCAAAGCAATAAAATTTCCGGTCGCACTAGAATTTAGACAAAGGTTATCATTAATCCCATCTTGTTTACTAACAATAACACCACTTGATGCAGCAACCACATTTGCAGTTGAATTATTAACATACTTATCAGTTGGCTCTAAATAAATAAATGTAGTGCCCGTTTGACCTTGTAAGGTATGATATTGACTACAAACAAAATCAAGAACAGGCCAATTTGGATCAGGGTGAGAAGGAACAGTAAGAATTTTATAATACTCATATTCATAATTACCGGGTCGTGCCACCAGAGGTGGTCTAAACTTAATGACAGAAGAAGTATTTAACATAGTCCACTTCCCTTCCTCCATAAGTTTTGTCTTAACTCGATTGCCTTCATCATATGCCTTCCGCATAATTTCAGCATGCTGTCGCAACCTCGTAGTATCCACCTGTGCTTGTAACACATTGGCCTTTGAAATAATAATTACAAGCAACAATAGTATAAAATAAAATGTTGTAACTTTCCTTTGTTGTTTCATTTTGTTTGATGAATTAAAATATTTAAACTAGAAATGCCTTCTATAGATTTATCTTAGTTACCTGCTCACCACGAATTTCGCTCTATATGATTGTTCGTCTGTTTGTGCGTCAATAAAATAAATGCCATTATTCAAATCGCTTATTGAAAGATAGTTTTCAATACCACTTTCAAAATCTAAAGCTTTAATTAATTGCATGGTGCTATTGTAAATTTTGAATTTGGTTTTTGATGATGCATCGCTGATTTTGATTGTAATGAAACTAGAACCCGGGTTAGGAAAGATCGATAGTTTATTGCTCTCTTCACTTAATAATGCTTCTGACGAGTTACTATTCCCTAATCGATAAGTGATGCAAGGTTGAATTGTTGCCAAGAAATTTGTATTAAGATTTGCAATAAAACCAGGAGTAAGAATTACTTGATTGGCGGCTGAATAGATCGTTTGCAAATTACTTTGTATTGTAATACTTGAGGTAATAAAGTCATAAGCCTGCCAAGTGTAACTTTGGGTTTGATTACCTGACAAACTATAATTAGCATTACAATTTGAAAGATTCCCAGGCCAAATGCCAATAATAGCACCTTGGTCTGTATTGAAATTGGTACTACTTGGATTTAAATTGGCAACATTATAATAACCATTATTACTTCCACCCCATCCCCAATTCATGTGCATCATGCCATTAACATCATATCCATCGCACACCCATGAATGTCCGCCTGATGGTCCTTCTCCTCGATATTGCATCGGTCTATTTGCATCCAACTCACTTTTCAATAAGTTAATCCAAGCAAGCGATGTATAATTTGAAGCGTAAACACCTTGAATGGTATTTCGATATCCAAAATAATTTACATAAGCTGCTAGTGCACTGGGAGAACTTCCTATTGTAATAGAACTACTTCCCTTTTCTGGAAGAATGTTAACGCCATAATCCATTTCAACAGCGACACCACAGTGATACATCAAAATGTCAATAGCATTCGTACTTGTTGCAGAAACGCTATTGGGCATGTTCGCCCAATCATAGGTAGTCGTACCAAAGTTTGCTGATTGCACTCCATAGATGTAACCACTTAATGAATTAACACAGTTATAGGAATGACTTCCCGCACCAACAGCTGGCTGGTTCCAGTATTTCATAATTTGAGCCATGGCTGTAGCTACACACCCCGTAACAGAACGTGCATTTTTAAAATTGTTAAAAGGACATAATGAATTATAATGTGGACTCCCGCCAATATCCTGTGATTGATCCCAAGTAGTAGTTAACAATGGAGTCACTGCGGCCGCTTGAGGCATTATTATCGGGGAACCGCTCATATAAGCAGACCACAATTCTGTAATCCGTGGTTCAGCTTTTACATTACTTTTTAATGCTTCCCCTATTTGTTTTTGAACATCACTTATCCAATCGCTAACCCCAAATTGTTTAACATCGCTGATATCAAAAGCAGATTCAGTAGAGTATGCAATAACAGGTTGTAAAATATCATTTCCAGTAACTATCACAAAAGCATTAGTGGAGTGAAAATTAAAAACATAAAAATCAATGGTTCCATTAGGTTCAATTTGCTTAAAATTAAGTGTTGCTCTTAATCCGACTAAGCCTGTAGTGGACTGCAAGAAATTAACTGCGACTTGATTTGCCTTTTCCTCGCTCACACTTTCAGCATACAGGCAATTCGTCATTAAAACAAAAAGCACTATAAAGACACAGTTGTGCTTCAAAAACGTATTTCTGATTTTATTAGTGTTTACTATTTTTTTCATACCAGCAGTTTTTTAGTGAATGCCATTTAAAATTAAAATCATTTTCAAAAAACTATTTACCGTTTTTCTTTAATTCATCAATCTGCTTTTGCAGATCAATTACGTACAATGTCAGTTCTTCAATTTTTTTAATCATCTGTGCTGATGTTTTACCAATTTCTAATCCTTCACTTTCAATGATGGCGCCGGGTGTTACTTCTGGAAGATGCTTATTGGTTTTTATAAATGCTTCTACATCACTTAACGCTGGTAATTTATAATCGTCTGCAAAAACATAGTCACACCAACCAGTTGCAACACGTACTTCTTTTGCACGCATGGTACCACACACATCTAATTTATAAACAGGATTTGCAGTACCAATTCCAACGTTGTTTGTTAAATCTGCAATGATAATATTTGAACTAGTCTTACCACCGCGTATATAAGTATCCTCATTAGAGCCATAGCAAAAGTGAGAAGCAAAACCTGAATTAGTTCCCCAAAAACTTGCAGTTGCTGAGGTACCCGATTTTAACGTTACATCCAATGTACTTGGACCGTTAACTTGATTTATACCAACATTGCCCAATGAATTTATCAATAAAGCATTACTAGATACTAATGTACTACCTGAAGATGCAGCCGACGTTGTCGTAACACCAAAGCCCATAATTCCAGTATTTTTATCTAAATAAATCTGAGATCCATAACCTGATGTCATCGCTTTTTGACCTCCGTTATAGTACATGTTAAAATATACGCCTGGGGCGTCACCGATAAGTGAAACCCCTGCACTGGAACCTGTTCTTCTAAAAAGCGCAATTGTATTTCCTACTGCACCTTGTACAATAAACTTGCCTAAAGATGCATCATTCGTACCCACAGCAACATTTCCACTGCTGAATAATCCTGTTGTATAATTCAAGAGAATATTACCTGGCGTGCCACCATTTGGAGCATGAGAAGTCAACCGCAAATCACTACCGCTATTAGCTATTATACCTGCCGTTGTGGTACCTAATGTCATATAACCGGCTGGAAGATTTACAAAATTATTACTACTTGTAATTGTTAATGCTGTAGTAGCATTGATTTCATTTGAGATCACATAGTCAGGAGAACCCGTTCCATTTACTGTTAAACCAGTTTTCCATTGAGGTACTCCCGTTTGCATGTACTTTGTTACCGCTTCAAATCCATTCGCAGCCCGGTCAATCGATAGCTGAGCGCCATCACCAGTCGATTTAATAAGTACATCTGTAAGCGCACTTTTCTGAACCTGAAGCCAAGCTGAAGGAGCTGATGTACCTATTCCAACTTTTCCAGTACTACGGATGGTCATTCGCACCGAATTATTAGTTCGAATCTTTAGGTCTTTTGCATCCGTGGTTCCTAGAAACTCATTGGTTGGATTCGTTCCGAAGTTTCCAGACACATTCCAACTTTGTGCTAATAATTTGTTAGCATTGAGGAGTCCTGCAATGACTAAAACTGAAGTGAAGAGTGCTTTTAATTTCATAGCTAATAATTTTGTATTGTTTACAATTGTAGGATAAACTTTTTCAAGTATTAATTTGAAATACAATAATAGGATCTAAACATGAGGCCTAAAACCACATAAAAAGGGGGGAGTAAATTGAACATTTGAAGCAAATAAATGCCTATAAAAGGAACCGGTTAATCGGATAAAATACTTCCTGAGATTTTGTTTTCAAACTGCGGATAAACATCTAAAAGTGCCATTCATACAAAAATATATCCGATGGCTAAAAATTTAACTTTAAGCGAAATAGGTTTCCATCCACCATGCAATTTCTTTATAGCTATAAGATTAATAATTAGGATTAACAATATCGTGGCATGATCAATTCAATTTTCGTCCCACCAGCCAGTGAAGAAAGTACTTTAATTTCGCCTTTAATTTCTTCAGCCCTGTGTTGCATATTGCGTAATCCACCTTGGTGGCTAATTTCTTCTTGTTTAAACCCAATACCATTGTCTTCTATTTTCAAAAGAATGGTTTTATCATCAAAAACGAGTGACAAGTTCGCTTTAGTTGCGCCAGAATATTTAGAAAGATTGTTTACTGCTTCTTTAAAAATTAAGTACATACTATTTTTTATTTCCATGCTCAACTTGCAATCCATTCTATCTTTAGGGAAATTAAATGAATAATCAATGTTTTTGGCTTCTAGCATAGTAGTTCCATATTCACGCATACGGCTCATTACTTCTTCTATAGTGTCATTTCCCGGATTAATGTTCCAAATGATATCACTCATACTGTCAAGTAACCTTTGACTTCGTTCACTTATTTTTTCTAATGCCAATTTTGCCTTTTCATCCACTGTATAAGTGAGATTATTTTGCGCAGTATGACTCAAAATATTAATACTACTCAGTGTACTTCCAATATCATCATGTAAATCGCGGCTCAACCTACTTCGCATTCGTTCCATTTCAACAGTGCGCTTTAACTTGTTCCGGTTGATGATTAAAAAAAGGAGCAGGAGTAATAATAGCGAGCCGGCAATAAAAGAATTGCGAATTACTTTTTGCTCTTGAAGCTGTTGTTGAACGAGCACATCCTTTTTTTCCTGTAAAACTTTAGTAACAGCTTCCTTTTTGCTAAAATCAAATTGCAATTGTTGCTGAACTAATTTTCTGGTATTCTCCTCATTGTCCAAGCTATCGCGGTACGAAATATACAATTTATAATTTTTCAATGCTAGTTTAAAGTTGCCGAGTAAACTGTCATATTCAGACAAACTTTGATAACTCAAACTAATCATTTCAACATCATTAATTTCTTTAGCCAGTGATAAGCCTAAATTCAGATAATGACTCGCCTCTTTTACATCTTTTTCCAATAAATAAACATTACCAATGTTATTATAAGTTGTCGTAAGCCCTGACTTATCACCCAGTTCTTCCTTGATTTTTACAGAGGTAAATAAATTTCTTTTTGACTCTACAAAATTACCCTGCATCGAATAAATAATACCCATGTTCTCTGCTGTCGATGCGATACCCCGTTTATCTCCCAGTTCTTTCTGTATTTTCAAGGCTAAAGTGCAATTTTTTAATGCCTCAACTTGATTACCTTGATCATTATAAAGTGCTCCAATGTTATTCAACGTATAAGATGTATTAACTTTATCCCCGAACTCTTGGAAAATTTTCAAAGCAGAAGAAAAATTCCTTATCGCATGCGAGTAATCACTTCGTTGAGCATAAATAATTCCAATGTTAACATAGGAAGCTGCAATATTCCCCTTATCACCTATTTCTTCTCGAATTTTTAAAGCAGCAAAATAATTTTTTAATGCTTCAGGATAATTGTACAATTCCGAATAAATAATACCTATATTATTTAATGATAGTGCGATGCCTTGTTTATCATTGATTTCTTCTCGTATTTTCAGTGAGGCATGATGGCTAGTCAATGCCTCTGCATAATTGTTTTGTTGCCAATAAATCATTCCGATGTTTTGGAATGTCAAGGCTTTTTGTTTTAAAATTATTTTTGCCGAAGAATAATTTTCTGAATTAAGCAATTGCTCAAATAACTTTAATGCCTCTTTACAGTTTTTCAAAGCTTCCTCGTAATTTCCAATGTTTATTTTACCTGAACTCATTTGTAAAAACGCCTCGGCCATGCCTAACTCATAGTTTAACTTTTTTGAGAGCTTCAATGCTTCATTGCCAAAATAAATTGAAGTATTTGGATCTTTTCCGAGGTAGTCATATGCCAATAGATTAAGTTTCTGTACTTTGTTCGTATCCTGCTTCATCTCATTTAAACCAACCAATAAAGAATCAATCAATTGACGATCCTGAGTAAACGAAGTGTGATAAATAAAAAAAACAATAAATAATATGCATAGTAATTTCTTCATACTTTGAATTTTTAGAATGTAATTTTGTTTTTGAAAATAATCAACAGTCGTTGAATGATAAACAATTTAAATTCAAATGGGACAATAAACTAAACAATTTTATTCTGTATTGCTTTAGCTACTGCCTCGCTTTTTGAATTAACATGCAGTTTGGAGTATATATTTTTAATGTGATACCTTAATGTTTCTATCCCAATTTCCATTTCACCTGCAGCCATTTTATAACTATAACCGCGCACTAAAAGCGACAGCACGTCGTGCTCGCGAGGCGTGAGTGATTGCATTTCTACAGAGTTCTGAAAGGGCTGCGAAAACAATTTTAATACTTGTTTTGCAACAGAAGGAGTCATAGGAGCACCGCCCGAATGGGCTTCATGAATGGCGGAAATCATCTTTTCTGGAGATGTGTTTTTCAAAATATAACCACTAGCACCAAAACAAATGGACTGAAAAACTCGATCATTGTCATCAAAAACGGTTAACATTAATACAATAGCTTCAATTCCTTCTTGTCGAATTTTTCGCAAGCCCTGTAAACCATTTTCAATGGGCATATCAATATCCATTAACACAACATCAGGCTGGAGATGTTGAACATTCTTTACAACATTCTTGCAATTATGAAATACGCCAACCAATTCGATTCCTTCCGCAGTACGAATAAGTTCACTCATGCTGTCCACGAAATCCCGATTATCCTCAAATATAATTACACGAATACGATTCATAATTACGCTATTTATCAATTATACCTATTCAGTGCCTTTGGTGCTAAAATAAAGAATAAAGGTAAAGCAAAGTTCCCACATCTATATGTGGGCAAAATCACTCCAAAAAATCATCAATTTTTGATTCAAACTAAAAGTCGCAATAAGTTATAATAAAACCATTGAGATTGCAGCGCAAACGGCTGCTAGGAGAACAATTTTCAGTGTTAAAAATACAGTAATTTCAATTTAAAACCTAAAATAATCAGTCAAGTCAAAACTCCCTCTCAAACCTCAAACCACCGTTTCTTATGCACCAAATTAATGGCTTGTGCTTTTGACGTTACATGCAACTTTGCATAAATATTTGCAATATGTTTTCGGACGGTATGGCTACTTAAAAATAATTTTTCGGCAATGATTTTATAGTCATAGCCTTTTACTAAAAGTTGCAATACCTCCAGCTCTCTTTCGCTGAGATCGGTGTTCGTTGCTGAATTATTTGAATTAGGAATCGGTGCTGTATGGTTCTTTCCAACCAACATATTCATTGCCTTGCGTGCAATGGATGGACTCATGGGGACACCGCCCACTTCCATCATTTGAATAATGTAATCTTCGATCACACTCGCATTCTCATCTTTTAATAAATATCCATTGGCGCCGCATCGGATGGCTTCAAAGATTTTATCCTCATCATCAAAAATAGTGAGCATCAAAAAATACACTTCGGGATACAAAATACGCGATTGCATTACTGCTGCTATACCATCCATCTCGGGCATCTCTATATCCATTAAAACAACCTGCGGCATATCGGAACTATCGATTAATTTCATCTGCTCCAAAAAATCCACGCCATTTCTAGCAATCATGACCACATTTAAATTCGCTGAATTTCCTAGCTCTTCAGAAAGTGAAATTCTATTTTGTGGTTTATCATCGACGATTGCGATACGAACGGGCATATTAACAGATAGAGTGACCAAAATTGTATTTTCTAGATTTCAATAACAATACTACATATGTACTATTCTTTAACTAAATTATTAAACCTCCTTTTTAGAGCTCAAAGAAATCAAAGTTCCCTTCTCATCATTTGTTTCAATGATTAAAGTAGCAGAAATTTCTTTTGCTCTTTGCTCCATGTGCTCAAGTCCAAAGTGATTAGCAGGTCTTTTACTGATGTCGAATCCGATACCATTATCTTTTAACACGATGGTCCAACTTTCATTTTTAGTAGATTTAAAACTTAAAAACACATTGGATGCATTTGAATGTTGTGCAACATTATGTATTGCCTCTTGAATGATGCGAAAAATATTCAAGGAATCAACTGACGAAAACAAAACATCCGACTCATATTTTTCTTCTAAAATTAAATCGATATTTTTCAATGTAGAGAATTGCTTTTGCGCAAATACCTTTAGTCGATCCGAAAGTTCACGCAAATTGATTTTTTCCTTCTTTAATGCCCAAATCGTTTCTCGTAAGTCGGCTATCGTTTTACGAGTAGAGACATTTACTTCATCTATCATCAAAATGCTATTTCCATCCGACGGGGCCACATTTTCCTTTACGAAATCTAAGCGCCGGCTGATATACCCCAACTGCGTTCCAATATTATCATGCAATTCAGCAGCAATTCTATTTCGCTCTTGATCTCTGGCATTGACTACTGCTAATCGAGCCATCACACTTTGTTTATGTTTATAATATCGAAAATACTGGAATCCGATAATAATTATCAACACCAGCAATACAACAGATCCAATAGTAATATAGCTTCTTTTCGTCAATAAAAATTCTTGCTCCTGAATTTGTTGCTCTTTCTCTTCCAATTCATATTTTGCCGACATCTCTGCCAATGCATTTGCAGAAACCACTTTATTAATAGAATCTTTCAAAAGACTTATCAGTTCCAGCTCTGCAATGTATCCATCTTTATCACCACAACTTTTATAGTTGGACGCAAGCGCTTCATGAAGTAACAATAGTTTTGAAGATAAATTAATTTTATTTGCCAATACAATTCCTTCATTAGCCACTTGAATTCCCTTTTCACATTGCTTCACATTCGAATAGAACAGTGACAACTGATACATATCGGACAATACATAAAACAGATCACCGATTTTCTTTCGAACATCAAGCGCTTTATTCAGCGATACTTCGGCTTCTTCAATCCGTTTCAAATCAATTAAAATATCAGCATGTATTGCATGACCATTTGCTACTGACCTCAAATTTTGCATCTCTTCCGCATACTCAATGGATGGCAACAGATAATAAAGGGCAGAATCATTTTGATGTAACGAATTAAAAGTGGCGGCCATATTTTGCAATAGCACTGTAAAATTCTTCAATACTTTTAAATCACTTGCATCGCTTTTTGCATTCCTAAACCAAGTGATCGCTTGTTGCAAATTTCCCATCTCCATGTAGACCCAACCCACACCGTTTTTTGCTGCTACTTTGTAATCAACATTATTCAATTTTTCAGCAAGGTTTAATACTTCATAATAGCAAGCCATGGCATCTTCAAACCAGCTATTTCTTACCAACAAAGATGCTTTCAAATGCAAAATTTTCATTAACTGAACATCTTCCCTACCCTCCTTCTTTAAGTTTTGAATAACGCTGTCGCAATATGTATTGGAGTAGGTAAAAGAATTTTCCTTTTGAATCAAGAATACTTTAAAATATTCCATTTGATCCCTTTGTGTTTGATTGGCTGTCTTAGAAATTACGGCTTCCGCAAGAAGTATATACTTCTTTAATGTATCATCCGGTAAAGAATTTTTCTCTTCCAATAAAAGTATTATGTGATCAAAACTTGGAGAAGCGCCATCCTTCAAGATTAACTCGCGTGCAAGATCAATCCTGGATGTTTGAGCATACAACGACCTTTCATCCGCAAAAATGAAACTCAAGATTAAAAATCCAAAGATAACGAGCTTACTTTTCATGATCTATAACACATATGTAGTATTTTTTATAGGAATGGAGTTCAAATATAATACTCCTATACAAATAGCGCAAATGAGTTATTGCAGATATTTCACATTACTCGGACTTTTGATCAAAATCTAATAACATGAGAAACCTCTTCAAATTAACTATGTTTATCTTGCTTTTATCGAGCTATGTAAAAGCAGAAACTGAGCCCAACGACTTATGGAATCAAGCCAATCCTATCACTTTAGGAGTTGCAGAATCCGCCATTGCCACTGTAGGTGGTGACATTGACTGGTACCGGGTAGAAATACCTGAGGACGGAAAACTTACGCTCAACTGGACTGCTAATAATTCGCAGTATGTCTACTGTCAAATATACGACACCTTAGGTGTTGAATTATTTGCAAGTGCTTTTACAAACGCGAGTTCATCCATTTCAAAAGACGGGTTAGCAAAAGGATTTTATTATCTTAAGTTTTTTGCGTTTTATAATACAGATGCGCCTAACTATACTTTTACGGCCACACATATGGCAACAGGGATCACGAATGACACTGGTAACAATGATGTTTATACCTCCGCTGCCAACTTATTAGAAAATGATTCTGTAACAGGACATATCGGATATTATCATAATGGCTATGATGATCTAAATGATTGGTGGGTCGTAAATACAACATTTGATGGAAGGATAAGCTATAACATCACCAGTTTAAATGGTCAATTTGTCTATGCAGAACTTTTTGATGGTGATGGCACTACTCTACTTGCTGGAAGTTATACCAACACTTCTGCAAACTATTCCAAAGATGGCTTACTGCCCGGAACCTATTACATTAGAATTAAAAATTTCTACGTGTCTGAATTTTCACCCTATGAATTAAAAAACAATTTAATTCTACCAGTTAATTCGACGGAATCAGGAGAAAGTAACAACTATGCAATCAACTCGGTTACCATCAATATTAACGATTCTATTAATGGCCATATCGGTTACTATTATAATGGCTATGACGATTTAACGGATTGGTACAAGTTTACTCCAAGTGAAGACGGTAGGATCAACTTTACTATACATTCGTTGAACGGACAAAATGTATATGCCGAATTAATTGATGGAGACACTTTAACAATATTGTCAGGTAGTTATACAACTTCTACTGCTACTTATTCAAAAGATGGAGCCGCTGCTGGAACTTATTATATCCGAATTAGAAATTTCTACAATTCTGAATTTTCACCATACGCCTTGGTGGTAACACATCAACCAACAGTGCCGGATGACCCTGAGCCAAACAACACAGCAGCAACTCCAATAGTAATTCAACCTGGAGATTCAGTGACCGGACACATTGGATATACTTATAATGGCTATGATGATATAACAGACTGGTATCAAGTAACAACAAATGCAGATGGAATAATAAGTTTACAAATTACATCACACAATAATCAAAACGTTTATGCGGAATTATTCGACAATGATGGAATAACGAAGTTAACTGGATCGTATACCACATCAACAGCCACTTATAGTGCGGATGGACTTGCAGCCGGAACATACTTCATTCGCATCAGAACATTCTATACTTCGGAATTTTCTCCCTACTCATTAGCAGTGCAGCTTTCTCCTGCAGCATTAACCAACGATATTGAACCTAATAATTATTTGTTTAATGCGCTTCCATTTGCTATCAACTCAACGACATCTGGCCACATTGGATATTACTATAATCATTACGATGACACCACCGACGTGTATACAATCGTTCTACTTGAAGATGGAAAACTAACGATCAATCTAACTCCGTCATACGCGCAAAATGTATATGCAACTTTGTATGATAACAATGGAACCACGGTTTTATTTGGCACTTACTCTACTGGTTTATTTTCTCAAACAAAAAATGATTTAGGAGCCGGAACTTATTATTTAAGGATCTACACCTATTACCAATCCGAATTTACTCCGTACACATTAACGAGTATTTTCGAGCCTATGGTATATGCTGCAGAACCTTCTGGTAACAACAATTTTGCAAATTTAGCTACTTTACTTCCTGCTAATACTCCAAAAACCGGACACATCAATTTTTATTATAATTTATTAAAAGATGCTGTGGATTGGTGGGTAATTGGATATGATGGTGCTGGAGCGATGTCGATTAATTGCACAGTCGAACAAAATCATTTTAACGCTTCTTACCCTGGAATTATTTATAAATTGTATGCAGATACGGCTGCTTCACCTATTGCAAGTGGAAACTGGTTACTACAAAATAACACACTTCCGTTAACTGGATTAGTTGTTGGAAAATACTATTTGAAAATAGAGGATTACTTTAATTCCTTTGGAGCGTATCAACTAACGGCAACCTATACCGAAAAATGTGCAAATGTAGTAGCTATCAATTCAAGCAATCAATTACCAGGATGTTTAGGTACGATTGTATACGGAATTTCAGGTGGACTTTCTCCTTATACGGTTCAACTATATCAAAACAGTTTACCGTATGGCGCTGCACAAGTAGTTGCTTCAACAGCTACGTTCAGCAATTTACCAACGGGTACTTATTACGCAAGGTCGTATTCTTTTGGAGCAAGCGGTACATGTAATAATGTATCATCAAACACCGTATTTGCAACACCTCCAGTTCCAACTGTTACACCTAACGGACCAACGAGTTTTTGCCAAGGTGGATCGGTTCAATTAACCAGTAGTGCTGCTGCTTCCTATTTATGGAGCAATGGTCAAACTACGCAATCCATCAATGTAAATACAGGTGGAACATTTAGTGTTACCGTTTACAATGCGGCGGGATGCGAAAATTATTCTGCTAATATCATTGTAACCGTATTCAATAATCCTGCAGCACCTATAATTACGCCTGCCGGACCAATTACTATTTGTCAAGGTAGTTCCATTAACTTGAGCACTGCTACTGCTAATTCCTATGCATGGTCTACAGGATCTTCATCACAAAGTATTTCTGTGTCGGGTGCTGGAACTTATACAGTGACCATCACGGATGCTAATAATTGTTCCGCTACTTCTGTTGGAGTTGTTGTTAACTTAGATCCATTATTGACATGGTATGCAGATACTGATGGTGATGGATTTGGAAATGCTGGAAGTTCAACACAAGATTGCAGTGCGCCATCAGGTTACGTTGCCGACAACACAGACTGCAACGATGCAAACATCTTTGTATATCCAGGCGCTGCCGAACAATGCAATAATATTGATGACAACTGCAATGGAACCATTGATGAAGGATGTACTGTCTTCACTTTCTACTTCGACAATGACAATGATGGTTTTGGTAATTCAGCCAATAGCATCACACAAACTACGCCAACACCTCCAACAGGATATGTAGGTCCATCGGGTGATTGCAATGACAACAACAATACCATCTACCCAGGAGCAACAGAATTTTGTAATAGTATTGATGATAACTGCAACGGAACCATTGATGAAGGCGCTACAAACATTACTTACTATGCAGATGCCGATGGTGATGGTTATGGTAATGCATCAATTTCTCAATCTACTTGCAACGGTGCACCTTCAGGATATGTAACGGATGCAACGGATTGCAACGACAACAACAATGCAATACATCCAGGTGCTGTTGAAGTTTGCAATAACATCGACGACAACTGCAATGGTTTAATCGATGATGGATTAACCTTTATCACTTACTTTGCAGATGCAGATGGAGATGGTTATGGTAATGCAACAGTATCTCAATCGACTTGCAACGGCGCTCCTTCAGGTTATGTTTTAAATGCAACGGATTGCAATGACAACAACAATGCAATACATCCAGGTGCTGTTGAAGTTTGTAACAACATTGACGATAACTGCAATGGTTTAACAGATGATGGATTAACCTTTATCACTTATTATGCAGATGCTGATGGAGATGGTTATGGGAATGCATCGGTATCTCAATCAACTTGCAACGGTGCTCCTTCAGGATATGTAACCAATGCGACAGATTGCAATGATAACAACAATGCAATAAATCCGGGAGCTGTAGAAATTTGCGGAAACTCAATCGATGATAACTGCAATGGAACCATCGACGAAGGATGTAGCGGTTGTGCGAATCCAAGTACTGCTGATGCTGGTGCCGATCAAAGTATTTGCACTGGAACCAATGCAAGTTTATCAGGAACCATTGGTGGTGGTGCTACTACAGGTACATGGAGTACTTCTGGAGATGGTACTTTCACTCCAAATGCGAATGATTTAAATGCTAGCTATACACCGGGTACAAATGACATTTCGAATGGAACCGTAACATTAACGCTTTCAAGTGATGCGTTACCTTTCTGTGATGCTGCCGTTTCAACCATGGAAATTACGATAGGTTCATCTGTATCATTAGGTGCAATAACAGGTCCATCTTCACTTTGCAATCCTAATGGACAAATCATTACTTATAGTGTGGGAAGTATTCCTGGAGCAAGTACATACTTATGGTCTGTTCCATCGGGTACCCTAATTTTAAGTGGACAAGGTAGCAATTTAATTACAGTAAAATGGCTCTTCTCATCCATTCACAGTGGAGTATCGGGCAATATCTGTGTATTTGCAAATTCAAGTTGTGGTATTACGGCACCAAGTTGTAAAGATATTTCGGTACAACTTACTACACCTGTTCGACCAGCAACTATTTCAGGAAACTCAAAATCATGTCCTGGAAACATTGAAATATATTCTGTAGCGAATGTGCATAGAGCTGCAAGTTACAATTGGATAGCGCCAACTGGTGCTACCATTACGAATGGACAAGGAACAAATGTAATTACTGTATCACTTGATCCATCATTTACTGGCGGTGATTTAACGGTGAGCGCTTCCAATG
Organism: Bacteroidota bacterium; assembly: GCA_031411335.1. Classification (GTDB taxonomy): domain Bacteria; phylum Bacteroidota; class Bacteroidia; order AKYH767-A; family OLB10; genus JAJTFW01. The sequence goes on along the minus strand of JANOAX010000229.1, from coordinate 1,076 downwards.
GTTGTGGTTCAAGTCCAGTTCGAGTTAAAACATTATCGAGAAATATTCTTTCTGCACCTGGGCAAATTGCTGGACCAAAATATGGCAATTGCGGAGGAACATCTATCGTTTACACTTGTCCAATACAAAGTGGTGCTGCTTTTTATACGTGGAGTACAACGGCAGGAATTATCATTACAAGTGGACAAGGTACCAACTCCATCACGGTGGATTACATTGGATCCTTTGTGAATGGAAGCATTTCCGTTTATGGTTCTAACAGTTGTGGAAGTGGTGCAAGTAGAAATCTCAGTGTATTTGGAGCACCTGATAAACCAGGAAGCATTTCAGGTCCAACAGTACTTTGCACCAACGGAAATTATGTATTTGATGTAGCTGTTGTGGCGGGAACTTCCTATTACACTTGGACGGTTCCGTCACACCTACTAATCACAAGTGGTCAAGGAACAAAAACCATCAATGTATTGGCTGGATCGATTCCAAAACCATCGTACTTAATATCTGTAAAAGCAGGAAACGCCTGTGGAACAAGTGCGGCTAGCAAACTAGAAAACATGAGTACTGTGATCTGCACAAGAGTGGCAGGAAATAGTTTCACAAACATTTCAATGTATCCAAACCCGGCGCATGATGTAATCAATATTGCGATGACAAGTGAAGAAAATAAAGATGCAAATCTTATTGTACTTGATGTATTAGGCAAAACAATATACAGTGCTGGCATGGATTTACTCGCTGGAGAAAACAAAGTACAAGTCGATTGCTCTACCTGGGCGAAAGGAATTTATTTTGTACAAGTGCGTAGTAATGATTCTTCAATGTCGGAAACTATAGTTGTTGAATAATGTAATTTGAATTTCTCATCACCTTTAATTCAAGGCTCCTGTGGAAACGGGGGCCTTGTTTTTTTATGTAGATTTTATTAGAATCCATTTGATGCAAAAAAAATAAATTAAAACAACCGCACGTGTAATTTTGGCGTCGAAATGAATTCGAAGGATTCACATGTTTATAGAAAACGAACGGATAATAAACATGCGACCCCGTCGGGCATACGCGTCAACTTAAGAAAAAAT
>JANOAX010000228.1:0-13140 GCA_031411335.1 Bacteroidota bacterium | reverse complement strand
TTTCCAATTGTATTCCTGTACTCTTCAACAGAAAAGTACAGGAATAAAATAATTGGTTAATTTCAGTTATTATGCAAATGATCGAAAGAAAACATTTGCTTATAATTATCAGCAATGAGCAATGCATTTCCACCTTGACCCATTTGAGTATTTAAGACAGCAATGCTTATTGTATTTGGAGTTGAAAATACTTTTAAAATATCGGCCAACACATGAATTTCAGCCTCTCGAGCTCCATCTACAATTAAACTATCTCCCAAGAAATCTATTTCTACTTCACGTATAGCATTTGTATTATTTGCATTTTTGAAACCACCAATATGATAAATATAAGATGAGTCCACTTGAGAAGAAGTAGGAGATTTACCCTCCAATTTAAAGAAGATATAACCGCTCGACCATGTCCAGAACATTCCATTGGCAGGATCTAAGGCACCCGTTTGAGCACCACTTACATTTCTGGTAGAGTCAACACCAATAGAAAAACGAATACTGGTATACCCTCCACCTGGAACATTAGGTATTATTAATTTTGTTGTTGCCTGATTTGATTCATCCACTAAGAAATAACTCGCTGGCATTTCATAAACCATCGCATCAACTTTGTAGAATTGCACTTTAGAAATATAGTATTTCAATCTAGTTACATTAAAGGATTCTCCAGTGCTATTGATATAGAAAGTGCCTCCTGATTCATCTACATTCACAGTACCTGCCACATTTGTAATATCGAGGGTGACAGTTCCTGGCACGAACGTAGTATCGGGTTGTGGAGTAGGAACCACTTCCTCCTTATCATCTTTACATGATAAAAAACTAGTTGCTATTAATGCCAAGCTTGTGAATATTATTTTTGATTTGTTCATTCTTGTTTGATTATTTATTTGAATTGTTTTGGATAAGAAATAATAAGAAGCTTTTATCAAATATTGCAAAATAATAGTGGAACAAATGATCCCACGACTAAAGTAAATTAAAACTAAACGATGGGTGGTCGTAAATCATTTACGCCACAAAGTACAGATTCAGATTCAATATAAACTGGAAAACTAAATTCTTCCCCTTGATCGATAAATAAAATCTCTACCATTGAAATTGCAATCGCAATCACTTCCAACTTTACTTGTGGATTATTTCCTTGCTTATTCTCTCGATCGTCTTGCTCTCTGAATTCTTTTTTCAGATGGCACATTCCATGACAAGGATTGTTGACTACATCTTTTTTTTCACAGAGTGTACTTGCAAAATAATCTTGACGCAATTCATAATCTAAAAATAATAGCGACTTCATGAATGATCCCATTAGAAACACCACCATCATCATTAAAAATAAAAAGCGTTTTAGCATGAATACAAATATACAAGACTATTCTTTTCAATATGTTGGATAATCGAAATTAACTTGCTGATTCACCTCAGTTATTATAATTATCTTATTAATAATTAGCAACATACAAATTGAAATGATGGTAATTATGACTTAAAAGTGACAAATTCAAAAACGAAAAGAAATGTAGGCTTAGCGATTAAAATCATTTATCGATATAAACTAAGTAACCCGCGTTCGGTTCTCGATTTCAAATCGGGACCTTGATATTTAATTTGCCAAATGTAAATTCCATTCTGACAAAATTCGTTTTCAAACATTCCATCCCAGCCTATTTCTTGCTCTTCGGTAACAAATAATTCTTGTCCGTAGGTATTAAATATTTTCAAGGAGTATTGATAAACATCTCCTGAAAACGATCTAAAAAAATCATTGAGACCATCATCATTGGGAGTAAAAGAAGATGGAACAAATAGTCCTGTAAAACACCGCTCTCGAATAAATACAGAATCTTGTCCTGTGCATCCTGACGAGTCAGTAACCGTCACTGCATACCAACCAGTATCGGTTACCATTAATGTATTTGCAGTACTCCCTGTCGACCATAAATAGGAATCAAATTCTCCGGGTTGCAAGGCGATCACATCTCCGCTACAAAATAATATATCGGTAGGTAAACTCGGATTCGGTCCGCCATCTCCATTAACTACAACTTCATATTCTTCTGTTAAAGTACACATTGAATCTGCCGTCAAAGTCACTTGATAATTCCCTACAGGCAAATTAGAAAGTGTTGGACCCGTTTGAGGTGGAATGGTATTCCAATTCAATTGTAAATTGGGGTAAGGCGATACCGTTAGTTGAATGGAACCATCGTCAGCACCCGTACAAGTCAAAGGAAAAATTTCGGCACTAATATCTGGAATAATAATCGTTCTATTCATCGAAATGATGCCAACACAAGGTTCATCCAAAGTAAAAGTTACGATGTACGTTCCAGGAGATGAAAAAGTATGAATGTCTGTGAAATTAGTTGACGTATTACTTCCTGATGCAGGATCGCCAAAATTCCAAGTTTGCGCTGTCGGACAGTCGCCACCGTTAGCTTCAAATCGTACTCGATTATTGGTTTCGCAGGTGAATGTAAAATCCAAAGAGGGTTCAGGAAGATTGGAAATCGAAAAACTGTCGATCGCAATGCCATCGTAATTATTACACGAAGTTCCCGAGCAAAAAGTAAATCGAAAAATCACACTGGCCTCCCCCGACAAATTACTTAAACAATAAGACGCTGTAACCCACTGTCCGCTTCCATTTCCGCCCAAACAAGAACCACTAGTAGGCACCGTACTTCCCGACCAACCTGTAGTAGGCGAAGCTAAACCGTTAAGGTTTGTTATAGATGGAGCATTGAACCAATTCGCTGTTTTACAATTTGAATTGATACTATTAAAACCCACATTTTGCCACGAACTTCCTGAATTCGTAGAATACTGTAAGTTTCCTCCATCATACTGACGCTCTGTATCCCAAAAAATTAAAAATTGAACATATGGGCGCGGGACCGAAGTAAAATCAAAACAAGGACTCTGAACCCATGCTTTTTCTCCACCATTATAGGTCGCATTGGTCAATCCACCCGAAATCCAACAATAATTCCCACTTCCAGCGCCTGTAATTTGAACTTTAGCTGGAGTTCCCCATGTCCAATCACTATTCGCTCCTCCCGAGATCCACCCAGAAGGCCCCATTTCAAAATCTTCAACGAAAGGATAAGTTGACACGCACTGCGCATATATAGTGCTATTTATCAATAATATAAGTAAAATAAAATACAGAGATCTGCGCTTCATGATTTGCAAAGTTGAGGAATAATTTCAATTTCTAAACTATGAACCGATTGATTCCTTCAGAATTCAGCTACATTCAAATCCAAATTCCATTTCACAGATGAAGGAATCAAAATATGCTCATGAAGTTTCGTCTCGCGATACCATCAATGAAAAGAAAGATGAAAATTGTCATGAAGAGATTCACCGAATAAGTATATATCTTAATTATCTTTACCCCAATCAAAATCTAAAGCATGAAAAAATCTTTACAAACACTTCTCGTATTATCAACATTTATTACTGGCTTCGCTATTGAAGTGAACGCACAGCGATATGTTACGGAGATCTTCCCTGCCGCTTCAAAGGCAGCCAATATTACTTATGGTAATAATATTACAGTTATTGGAGCTTTATCAGGTGGTGGTCCTGCACCTCAGGATTTAAAAATGGATGTTTACACTCCAGCTGGTGCTCCAGATCCATTAACACAACGTCCTTTGATCATCATTATGCATACCGGAAGTTTTCTTCCTCCAGTGATTAATGGTCAGCCTACAGGATCTAAAACAGACAGTACTTTGGTAGCCATGTGTACTCAATTCGCAAAACGTGGGTATGTGGCGGCATCTATGGCTTATCGTCAAGGATGGAATCCACAAGCGACTGGACCAACAGGTCAAGATATTCGTACAGGTACTTTGTTACAAGCCGTGTATCGCGGATTGCAAGATGCTAAAGCTTGTGTGCGTTATTTCAGAGCTATTGCTGATACAGGTGGCAATCCTTATGGTATTGATCCTAACAAAATTATTTTAGGTGGTGTAGGTACTGGTGGATACATTGCACTTGCCTATTCTACTTTAGATGATCCAGCAGAGATTGGACTTCCTAAATTTTTAGCGAATGCAAATGATGCTACTTACGGATTTGTGGCTGGTCAACCTTATGTGAATCAAGCGGTATTGGGAGATTTTGATGGATTTGGTGGTATTCCACAATTAAATAATCCAAACAATTCTCCAGGCTATCCAAGCAATGTTCAGTTTGTATTTAATATGGGCGGTGCATTAGGTGATACCTCTTGGACAGAGCCAGGCGATGCACCTACTGTAGCATTTCATGTAGTGGGTGATCCATTTGCACCTTATGGTGTAGGAGATGTAATTGTACCTACCACGGGTGATTTCGTAGTTGAAGTTGGTGGTAGTCGTGAAGCTGTTCGATTGGCTTATGATTATGGTAATAATAATTGTTTTGCCGCTGCAGGATTTACAGATGCATTAACCACGTATGCAAATACAGTGAACGAAGGCTATGAAGGGCTTTATCCTTTCTTTACAAGTCCAGCACAACAAGCAGGTCCTTGGGAGTGGTATGATTCTACGGCTACTGTCTTCTATGCATCTTTCTTACCAGCACCATACAATTCACAAGGTGGTGTAGCATATAGCAACTCATTATTGACGAATCCAGATATGTCAAAGGCAAAAGCGTTGGCGTATATAGATACCGTTATGGGCTATATGAATCCTAGAATTGTTTATTGCTTAAACTTATCTACTGGCTTAAACGATGATTTAATTTCTGAGTCAGGAATTAGTTTCTTACCAAACCCAGCAAACGAAAGAACAACAATTAGCACGAGCAAGAAAGAATTAATTCGTGCAGTGACTGTATTTGATGTGATGGGTAAACAAGTCTATTTCCAAAATCAAATTGACCAACCTTCTGTAGTTTTAGAACGAAATCAATTGGACGCTGGAGTTTATCTTGTTAAAGTAAATTTGGATCGTGGCGTAGCAACAAGTCGCGTAATTTTCCGTTAATTTCAAAAAATATAAAAGCCGTCTCGTCAAAATAACGAGACGGCTTTTTACTATAATGAAAAGAACTCTTTTATTCCTTCTTCTTTGGATGGGTGCTGTAGGGTTTGCACAATCCCAGCACTTACATTATATCGTTCGCTTAGGCGATGAGCAGATGGGTGATATGCGTGCCACCAAGACGATCGGGAGTAAAGAAAAATATTTGATTGAGAGTAAAATCAAAGTCGAAAAAATGATTAAACTAGATTTGATTTATAAGCTAGAATCCATTTTCGAAAAAAATATTTTGCAACTATCGACTGCGCTTGAAACGTCTAATGGAAAAGTACAAACCAATAGCGAAACGAAACGAAACTCGACAGGCTATGTCGTAACGACGAAGAAGGAAACTAAAACAATTATAAATAAGGGTATAGCTTTCAATATATGCAAACTGTATTTTGAAGAACCTGTAGGACTCCACTTGATTTGGTCGGACACCTTTGGAGAAATGCTTACTATAAAATCAGTGGGTGAACATCGATACGAAATCATTTTACCCAATGGAAAAAAAAGCTGCTACTCCTACTTCAAAGGAATTTGCACCTTAGTAGAAACAGAAATCATGTTTGGCAAAGTCACCTTTACACTTACAAAATAAAAAATCAACGCGAAAAAAATAATGAAGAATACCCGTGCAGTAATTCTTATTTGTTCCCTAATTATGGGATGTCTTTCATCCTATGCACAAAAAAATGTAACCACTTTTGGACTCACAGTTCGCCCTGGATTTCCCAATCAGTTTTTAGGAGCGAGTGCTGATGAATTTAATGATAGCACTATCTTTTATAAAATAAATCAGAACTCAGGAATTAGTTTTGGTGCTTTGGTACGACATGGAATTACCAATCGACTATCACTGGAAACAGGAATTATTTACACGAAGCGTAATTATGATATGAGTATTACGGATACGAGCTTCACGGGCAAAAGTAATTTTTCGATCATCGGATATGAAATACCGCTTTCCGCATTGGTATTTATTCAGTTGGATGAAAAACTTTGGATGGATGCAGGCTTAGGGGCCAACTTAAATATTTTTCCATCGGATGTTACCACGTATCAAGATTATTTTATTCAATTCAGCGCCCGAAAGCAAAAAGTAAATGGCGGAGTAATGGGACATTTAGGAGTAGAATATCGCACCGCAAAATCTGGATACTTTTATTTCGGATTGGTTTATTTAAGATCGCTCAGCACCATTTACAGAACCTTGGTTGAATATTATCCAGAAAGAGATTTTGATAAACTCCCAACAGCTACAGGAAGAACTACGTTAGGTGGAGATTATTTTGGAATTGATTTTAAATATTTCTTCCACGAAGATCCGGAGAAAAGGGAGAGGAGGAAGAAGAAGAATTAAGTCCCGATAGCTATCGGGATCAGAATTCAGAATTCAGAATTCAGAATTCAGAATTTTGTATTGAGCTTTCGAAATAAGAAATGTCATTATTGAATCCATAAAAAAAGCAACATAGTCAATGACTAAGTTGCTTTTTATTTTGGTGAAATTATATTAATTCAACAACGTTGCTTTCGCATCGTTAAGAATATCGAAGGCGGCTTCCTTGGTTCCCGACTCGGCGTAGGTGCGTAAAACGGGTTCTGTGCCCGAGGCGCGAATCATGAGCCAATCGCCGTTTTCGAAAAAGTATTTGTAGCCATCGAGATCTTCTACCTTGGCAACTTTGTATTTACCGAAGTTTGAATAACTACCGGATTTGCAATTGGCCAATACTTTTTGTTTGATTTCTTCTTTGATGTGTAGGTCGTTTCGTTCGAATGAAAAACGTCCAACGATGGCATATACTTCATCAATTAAATCATTCAATGTTTTTCCACTTTTGGCCATGAACTCCCAAATGGTGAGGCCCATCCAAATACCATCGCGCTCGGGAATATGTCCTTTAATGGCAATACCGCCCGACTCTTCTCCACCTAACAATACATCTTCATGAATCATGATTTCAGCAATGTACTTAAAACCGATTTTAACGGTCTCAATTTCGAGTCCGTAGTGTTTGCATAACTTCTCTACTTTAGGTGTTGCTGAGAACGCTACGCATACTTTACCGCCCAAGCCTTTGTACTTATGCAGATAATGTATCAACAATAAAATAATATGATGTGAGTCGACAAAATTTCCTTTGCCATCGTAAAAGCCTAAACGATCTGCGTCACCATCGGTCACTAATCCAGAATCAATTTTTCCGCTGTTCTTAATTAAGTTAGAAAATTCAGTTAAGTTTTTATGTATGGGCTCTGGCGCTTGTCCCATGAATGAGGGGTTATAGTCGCAGTGCAAAAAAGTTAAATCAGGCATCAAGCGCTTCATCACATTTTGTCCTGAACCATACATGGCATCAAATGCTAAATTCAAACCTGATTTTTTTATGGCATCGAGATCGAAGTTAGCTTCTACGTGATCGCAATACATGGTTTCAAGATCAACATAGGTCAAAGAACCGTTGGCTTCTAAAGTTGAAATGTCGATGGAAGCATAATTCACGGTGCATTTCTCTGGAATCAAATCTTCAATTTCAGAAACTAATGAGGGTTGTAACGGTCCACCGAATGATCCTTTGAGTTTAAAACCATTATACGAGGGTGGATTGTGACTTGCTGTGATGATGATCCCTAAATCTTTTTTAAGTTTCACAGCTCCTAAAGAGATCATGGGTGTAGAAACAAATATTTTGGATAAGTCCACTTGCACGCCCAGCGTACACATGACACGAGCTACGGTTTCACAAAAAAGTTGTCCCGCAAAACGGCAATCGTGACCTAATACAATTTTAGGTTTCGCATTTTGCTTCAACAACCACTTGGCAGTTCCTTCCGCAACACGCGCTACATTTTCAACCGTGAAATCTTCAGCAATGATGGCTCTCCAGCCGTCGGTTCCAAATTTAATTTTTGTCATCTTAATAAATTTTATGGTGATTTAAGAAGGGTTTATACGTGCTTCTAGGGTGATGTTACAAATTTAAAAAAAATATGATTAAAGGGCTCAAATTCAATGCAAAATTAAACTGGAATACGTCTATACTTGATGATTTAATAATTCTCCACAAAATAACTCACTTTATTCCAAGGGCTTTGCACAAGTGCTTTTTGATATAAATACGCCTGACTACGGGTAATCTCTTGCTGATTGATTTTACGAATCACGTAATTGAAATCCTTGAGTCGGATATAATTGATGAGGAGAAGATTATTGACTTTTATCTCTAACTTCAACAAATCCTTATACGGAATTTCACTTAAAGGAGAATCATTGATGTAAATGATGAGTCCCAAAGGATCATAGAGGATATCCCCTCCTACTCGCTTCCACAATTCATTTACTTCAATCTTGGTTACTTTCCATTTAGTTTTCTGCGTAAAGTTGGGCAATTTGTCGGCACCCAAATTAAAAAATACTTCTTGATTATTTTTTAGATATTCACCGATTCCAGCCAATAAATCATTTCCATTATTCACTTTCTCGCTCGGGGCTTCAGTGGATTTATCTAAGGTCCAAACGACTAATTTTTGCGGTACTTGATTCATGGAAAAGGCACTGATATTAAACCGCAAATTTCCGATATACTCATCTCGAATTTTTTTAGAATCTGTAATATTATTGATCACCTTCCCTGCAAACTGCAAGAATTGATAATTATAATTTTTTGAATTCAGAAAACTCGCCAAGTTGGAATTAAAATTTCCGTTGGCATTGGTGATTACTCTTTCGCGCATTAAAAATTCTTGTAAATCGGTATACTCCACATACCCATATTCTACATCTTCGCCCTTCGTATTGCGATTTGAAAATAAAAATCCACTTGTGGAGCTCTTTAATTCTTTATTGGAATTACTCCACATCTCATAAATAAAAATCACTTCTTGGCTTAAAAAAGAAGTATTGGCATAGGCATCAATCTCTTTTAAACTTTGTGCGATGATGTGAAATTCTTTATTGGACGAATTCCAAAGCTTCACATTTCCATTGAGGATAGCATCGTACGTTATTCGACACAACTCATGCACAAAATTACAACCAATGCTATCGGCTTGCTCGGCGGCAGTCACTCGCAGGATCACGGGGATTTGTGCTTGCACCTTGGCAACACTCAACACAAAAAATAATACCACTGCGATCCACTTCTTCATTGGTCTATAAATATACTGATTCTTCCTTATGCTCACAAGCTATCTTTTTCTTTCTGCTGATTCCAAGTACTGTAATTCGCATCTTGAACGGCTCTATCCTTCGGAACTTCACGCAAAGGTTCGCAGGGGGTTAGCGTTTTGTATAATTCTTCTGGAAGTTGTTGATACAATTGAGTTCCTTTCGTTTTCCAAGCAATCATTTCATCGGTGATGTCCTTGATGATTTTGGCTGGATTCCCTACTACTATTTTCCGCTCGGGAATTTGCATGCCTTCGGGAATAAAACACAATGCACCTACTAATGAATTATCACCTACAATCACTCGATCCATCACCACAGCATTCATTCCTACTAATACATTTTTACCAATGGTAGCACCGTGAATGATGGCGCCATGACCAATGTGCGCTCCTTCTTTTAAATGAACGGTCACGCCGGGAAACATGTGTATCGTGCAATTTTCTTGCACGTTGCAACCATCTTCAATAATAATAGCGCCCCAATCACCACGTATAGCCGCGCCCGGACCGATGTACACCTTCTTTCCAATAATTACATTCCCAGTAACGGTGGCATTGGGATGAACGAATGCACTCTCGTGAATCACGGGACGATAACCATTAAACTCAAAGATGTTTGCCATTCAATTCTTTTTTTCTTCTTTAGATGGATGCTTCAATCATTAAAAAATTACGTCTGAATGACACCTACATTAAATTGCTTTTCGATGGGTGCATGGTTTGCCATTTCTATTCCCATCGAGATCCACTTCCGTGTTTCTAATGGATCGATGATGGCATCTACCCACAACCTTGCTGCGGCGTAGTACGCCGACATTTGCTCATTATAACGATCGGTGATTTTTTTTAGCAATGCATTTTCTTCTTCCTCTGAGAATTCTTTTCCTTTTGCTTTCAACGTTGCTGTTTGAATTTGCAAAATCGTTTTTGCCGATTGTGCTCCACCCATCACGGCTATTTGCGCACTTGGCCAAGCGAAGATCAAGCGAGGATCATATGCTTTTCCGCACATCGCATAATTTCCTGCACCAAAAGAATTACCAATGATGATGGTAAATTTAGGAACTACCGAATTGGCAACTGCACTCACTAACTTCGCTCCGTCCTTAATGATTCCTCCTTGCTCTGAACGCGATCCCACCATAAATCCGGTTACATCCTGCACAAAGATCAACGGAATTTTTCGTTGATTGCAATTCATAATAAATCGAGCTGCTTTATCGGCGCTATCACTAAAAATTACTCCGCCAATTTGCATTTCACCTTTTTTACTCTTCACCACTTTGCGTTGATTCGCTACAATTCCAACAGCCCATCCATCTATACGAGCATAACCACATAAAATAGTTTGACCATATTTATCTTTATACTCATCGAACTCGCTATTATCAACAAGACGATGAATAATTTCGAGCATATCATATTGCTTATCGCGTGCCTCGGGAATAATGCCAAAAATTTCTTTTTCGTCTTTTTTAGGAAGTGCGGCTTCAGCTCTATCAAATCCTGCATTAGGCAAGCGTCCCAACTTTGAAAAAACGCGTTTGATATAATCCAAACAACTTTGGTCGTCGGGAAATTTATTATCTGTTACTCCTGAAATTTCACTTTGTGTAGTGGCACCCCCTAATGTTTCATTGTCCACATCTTCACCAATAGCTGATTTCACGAGATACGATCCCGCCAAAAACACAGAACCAGTTTTATCAACAATCATCGCTTCGTCGCTCATGATGGGAAGATAAGCTCCTCCTGCAACACAGGATCCCATGATAGCAGCAATTTGAATAATGCCCATGGAACTCATGACCGCATTATTTCTAAAAATCCGTCCAAAATGTTCTTTGTCAGGGAAAATTTCATCTTGCATCGGCAAAAACACACCTGCACTATCCACCAAATAAACGATTGGTAAGCGGTTTTCCATGGAAATTTCCTGAGCACGCAAATTCTTTTTAGCAGTCATGGGAAACCATGCGCCTGCTTTTACGGTAGCATCATTTGCTACCACAATACATTGTCGACCCGAAATATATCCTATAACGACTACCACCCCCGCAGAAGGACATCCGCCCACATCACTGTACATTCCTTCGGCCGCTAATGCACCAATCTCAATTTGTGGAGCGTCTTTATCTAACAAGTAGGCAATTCGCTCACGAGCTAATAGCTTACCTTTTTCTTTTTGTTTCTCTGCACTCTTCTTCCCACCGCCTTCATAAACGCCTTGCAACCTTTGTTGTAAAGAACTTAAAAGTAATTTATTGAGATCTTCGTTTTTATTAAATTCAATATTTTGAGCCATAGCATCCTGCATTCCTGCATCTATTAATTATACTGCAAAGATAGTTTTACGTGACCTAATTGCCAAGTAGTTGACTTCTTGTTATTTAGATAGTTTTTCGAGTATTTCTTGACTCTGACTCATCACTTGATTATAGCCAATTGTATAAAAATCCTTCGCCTTTTTATAATCAAAAACTTTCGTGTTCTTTAACTCATTGGGCTCGATAAGAACTGCACATTTCGCTTCACGATAAACGGTGTTGCTAAATACACCCAAGTGAAAAGTACGTTCCAGCACCGACCATGTTGAAGATACTTTGGTGATTTCTCCTACTGGATTTACATGAACGCCGACAATAGGATCTTTAAAATTTTGCAAGGGTTCAACGGGTAAATTATTCAGTACACCACCATCCACCAACAACATTTGTTTATACTTTACGGGTTTAAAAAGTCCGGGAATAGAGCATGAACCCAACACAACAGGCTTCACATCGCCTTCGCTGATGTAATATACTTTCCCTGATAATATATCAGTAACAGCAATGAATATGGGAATTTTGAATCCTTCAAAAGTAGTGGGTAAATACTGCTCGAAAAAAGTTTCCACTTTATCCATCTTCAAAATTCCACGACTAAACGCACCGCGAAACATTCTGAAAATTTTATTTTCCACTAACAAATCCAATACTACGCGCGGTTCATAACCGGCTGCTAAAAAAGCACCAGCCATCGCTCCTGCGCTGGTTCCACTGTAACGCGAAATTTCAATACCCAATTCTTTCAAAGCTTCCACAACTCCCAAATGAGCAAAACCACGTGCACCACCGCCCGAAAGACAAACTTGAACTTTTTTCATAGAATCCCTGCAAACTTAACGCATTCGTGAATGTGAAAATGGAAGATTTTAAAAAATTTTCAGCGTGTAATTTCAAATAAAACAATCATTGAAATCAATTCATATCAAAACAAAAAATGAGTTTTCCTAAAATTCATCCAACTCAACCACTGGATCCCAAAAAAGTTCCTTGAATCGTACCACCTGATCATTTTTCACCTCCACACCATCTTTCTTCAACATTTTTTCCATAGCATCTACTTCTCCAAAATGATGCTTACCACTTAGTAATCCGTTGCGATTTACCACACGTTGCGCTGGAACAGGCGGAGTCACACCATGCGCAGCATTCATCGCCCAGCCCACCATACGCGCTGACTTTGCTGCACCCAAATACTTTGCAATAGCTCCGTACGAGGTAACTCGTCCTTTGGGGATGAGTCTGGCAACCGCATGAACATCCTCGAAAAACGAGAAATCGTATTTACGAGGAGTGGGTTCTTTTGATTTAGGCATTAGGCGAAAATAAAAAAATATGCATAATACTTTACGCAATCCATAATTTTCAAGCCTCTCCCTAACCAAATCTATTGGGATCTATAGAGTGGTGAAGCATTTGTCACCTCTTCTGACATATAAAAATTATAACGATTGAATAATACTTTTCGAAATCTATAATATTCAAGCCTCTCCCCAACCCAATCTATCGGGATCTATAGAGGGGCGCAGTATTTGCAACCTCTTCTGAAATATAATAACTATAACGATTGAATAATACATTTCGAAATCTATAATATTCAAGCCTCTCCCCAACCC
>JANOAX010000227.1:0-4005 GCA_031411335.1 Bacteroidota bacterium | reverse complement strand
TTTAATTGGCAACGATGCCAGCAAGCATGCAAGTTATGTAGGACTATTTAAGGAAGCGGTTCTAAATAATGTTTATGATGGAATTGACATGCGTTATTATTTCGACGAAGGTTCTTTACGTTATGACTACATTGTTCATCCTGGAGCAGATCCAAGTCAAATAAAATTTAACCTAGAAGGAAGCGACAAAAATTATTTGAACGAAAAAGGAGAGTTAGTATTTACCACTTGTTTTGGTGAAGTAAAAAATACAGAATTGTATTGCTATCAACAACAAGATAAAATACAAGTCTCGGCTAAGTTTATCGAAAGAGCTAATAGTTTTTCATTTGCATTAGGTACATATAATAAGAATGAAACTTTGATTATTGATCCACTAATATATTCAACTTTCTTGGGTGGAATTAGTGGTGATGAATTAAAGTCCAACGCATTAGACAGTTTAAATAATGTTTACTTAACTGGATCAACTAAATCTGTAGATTTTGATACCACGTTGGGTGCATTTCAAACTACTCCATTGGGGGACGACGATGTATTTGTTTCAAAGTTGAATTCTACGAGTTCAAACTTAATTTTTTCCACTTACATAGGGGGAAGTACAAAGGATATTAGTAATTCAATTGCTATCGATAATTTAGGAAACTCCTATATTACGGGGAATACCAACTCAAGTAATTATATTACTACTTCAGGAGCTTTTCAAACTACAAATGCGGGAGTCTATGATGCCTTTATTACAAAACTAAATGCTACAGGAACTGCTATAATTTTTTCCAGCTATTTGGGGGGTAGTGGTACTGAATATGGCTATTCAATAGCTATTGACACTACAGGAAGCTCATTTATTACAGGATTTACTACATCCACTGATTTATACATAACACCTGGAGCTATTCAACTCATAAACGAAGGCTTAGCAGATATTTTTATAAGCCAGATAAATTCAACTGGTACTTCCATTATAAACTCTACTTATTTAGGAGGAAATGACAATGATATTGCCTATTCAATCTCTATAGAAAATAATGGCATGGTTTATATCACAGGTGAAACTAAATCAACTGATTTCGATATTACTCCAGGTGCATTTCAAGCTTTACTTGGTGGAAGTGGATATCGGGATGCATTTGTTACGAAAGTATTATTGGGCTCTTCCCTTATTTTTTCCACTTATTTGGGCGGAAATTTTTCTGAAACTGGTTTTTCTCTAACAGTAGACACCTCACAAAATATTTATGTAACTGGAAGTACGAACTCTCCAGATTTCCCGTTAACATCGAATGCTATTCAATTTATTCAAGATGGTTTTGCTGATGTTTTTGTCACTAAATTAAATCCAAGTGGAACAGGATTAATCTATTCTACTTTATTAGGCGGAGGAGGTTTTGATAATGGCAACTCAATTAAGTTAGATGATTCTTTATCTGCTTACATTGTCGGCACAACCAGTTCCAATAATTTTGACATTACTCCAGGCGCTTATCAAACGACTTTTGGAGGAGGTTTTCAAGATGCCTTTATATTTAAATTAAGTTCGTCAGGCTCTGTATTAAATTACTCATCGTATCTTGGTGGATCGAATAATGATTTTGGTACTACAATTCTCGTTGAATCCTCAGATATTGTTCACTTTTCAGGATCGACCAATTCTATTGATTTCCCAACCACATTAGGATCTTATCAAACTAATAATACTAATACTAACTTCGAAATTTTTAATAGTAAGATGTGCTTGTCCGGTTTAAAATTAACTTCTTCATCTAATACCACCAATCAATTAATTTGCATTAACGCGCCATTGATAACTGTTAATTACTCCGTTGTCGGACTTGCTTCAATTACCAATGTAGTTTTTACAGGACTTCCAGCCGGTGTTTTTGGCACTTGGACACCTAATAATTTAATCATAAGTGGCATTCCAACAGTGAGCGGAACTTTCAATTATTCAATTAATACTACATTAGATTGTGGAGGAGTTACGGTTAAGAATGGAATAATTACGGTAGATCCTCTTATTGGTGTATTCGCTGCTTCCCTGTCTCCAACGTTATGCATAAACAACCAACTTCCAACAATCAAACATAAAATAGATGGCTTTCCATGGATTAGTAATGTACTTGGTCTTCCAGCTGGAGTTTCTGTTAATTTGTTTGGAGACACGCTTTATATTGATGGCACACCCACTTCTATCGGACTCTACAATTACACTATTACATTAGCAGGTTGTGGATCGAATGTATTTGCAACAGGCACGATTGTCGTGAATTCTTGCACCTCTGTTGAAGAACATTCTAACAACATATTATTTACCCTATCTCCCAACCCATCCTCAGGAATTTACCAATTAACCTTTGCAAAAAGTTTTCCTGATAAAGGGATTTTTGAAGTTTTTGATTTACATGGGAAATTAATATGTCGGCATTCAAAAAGTCTTGAAAACACTTTGTTCATCAATCTTACAAATCAGCCTAGCGGTATGTATGTACTAAAAGTGAAGGCAGGCAATTCTCAGGAAGTGGTTAAGCTAGTGAAGATGTAAAATAACCATTAACTATTGTAAGAAGCAACAACCACTATAAAAGTTTTTAAAGAATGAATTTTAAATTAATTAAACTATCCACAAAACCAAAATGCCCATCCGCACGTTAATACAATAAATGAAAACATTTCTCCTCCCCCTTATGGTAATTGCTATTAGTTTTACGCAATGTGCTGGTCAATCTGAAAAAGCGGTTACGGCACCCATAACACAAAAAGCTACCATTATGAATCCAACACCCGGACACCATCCTTATTACTCCAGAACTGATACCACTAAACTTGTTTTAGCTGATGAAGTTTGGAAAAAAATATTACCTGAAGATGTTTATGAAATTGCTCGGCATGCCAATACTGAGCGCGCTTTCACCGGCAAGTACTGGGATTATGAAGGTATCGGAAATTACTATTGCGCTGCGTGCGGTAATCATCTCTTTAAATCGGATTCAAAATTCGCTTCGAGTTGTGGATGGCCTAGCTTTTACGAAAGTGTGCGACCTACTTCCGTTATTTACAAGACCGACAAAGCCTATGGTATGATTCGCACTGAAGTTTTATGTGGAAGATGTGATTCTCACCTCGGACATATTTTTGATGATGGTCCACCTCCTACTGGTAAAAGATTTTGCATGAATTCTATTAGTCTCGATTTCGAGCCTTAATCTATTATCATTTATAAAGATTAAATAGTCCGAATAATTATACTAATTCTGACTCAAACTGTCTTGAACACAATGTAAATTAGCGTGATTTAGTTCACAGGATTTCTAGAATAGAAATTTAGGTCTTTAATTAAGATTTCATTCTCATTTAACTTGTTACTTTCTTTTACGTGAAAAGAAAGTAACCAAAGAAAGCACGCCACCCAACACCAACCAATTTTTGCAGTTACTGCTTTCTACTTTCTTTCGCAACCACTGAACAATCTTTTGTGCAATCTCTTTACTTCACCGGTAAAGCAAAAATCGGTTCGCACTGTTGCGTGGACGACCTCCGCACTTTACCGCACAAAATCACTTTTAATTAAAATATATTGCTCGAAAGATGTCTCTTTTTATGCTTAAATAATTAGACTACATTTTGTGTATAAAAGGATACTAAAGCTTTACTAACATCTTATCAATTCGTTTTAGTGGTCCTGGACAAATTTGATTGTGGCAAGCCTGACAAGATTCCACTACATTATTATGCAAAGCGATTCGATCCTCTGGTTTTGCTTCGTATAATTTCTGCATATCGGATAAATACTTATCCGACATTCCCTGAAAAAAAGTTTCATCAAAATCTTTCATGGTGCGCTCTGCTTTTTTCATTGGAGTAAATTCTCCTTTGTAGGGAGCTAATTCCTTTCCTTCACGTAATGCGATGGCGTTGGCTTCACTCAGCTTTGCCATGTCGCGCATTAATAAGGCCAATTCACTATCGCCGTTTGGGTTTAAAGATTCAGGAGCACAAGCTTCTTCC
>JANOAX010000226.1:0-11355 GCA_031411335.1 Bacteroidota bacterium | reverse complement strand
TTTAAAAAATCAAAATATATATTAATTATAAATCAACAAGTTATAAATATTTTGCTAATCGCTCATACTAGACTATTGAATATTCATGGCTTATATATGAAATTAAATTGGAATATAGTAATTCAGTTACTTTTAAAAAATCAAAAAAATATTGAATTAGAAATTGTAATTTAAATTGATTGGGATGCTGGGATATAACATAGAAATTAGACCCTTTCCAAAGTTCTATTGAGTCTAGTAAAAATTACTAACTTCGATGATTGATACTAATAATTTGTCCATTTGAATATAAAATTGCTCTAGATGTAAACATTGTAGCAATGGTGGTTCCTGTTGAGTATGTTCTGAAACAAGTAATAGAAATACATTCCTTGCCTTTCCATTTTCGTTTAAATTATTAACAATCATCTAACTTCTTGTTAATAAAATTCTAACATTGTGCGCGTAATATTGTATCGTGAAAAATAAAGTGATACATGCATTTTTAAATAAAATAAGCTGGGCTTTTATAGAGCGCTTTACTATTCTTAAAATTACTACCATTTGGAATAAAAATTTTCATTACGATCGACTTTCGGTAGACTTTAAAAACCCCACTACGGCTTGAAGACTACTGTGAAGATAAAGAAAGAGAGAAGAGAGGTTGAAGTAGTAGTTATTTCCGATGTTCATTTAGGCACTTATGGATGCCACGCCAAAGAGCTTTGTCAATATTTAAAGTCGATACAACCCGGAAGATTAATTCTGAATGGTGATATTGTTGACATGTGGCAATTCAGTAAAAACTATTTTCCAAAAGATCACATGCAAGTAGTAAAAGAAATCATTTCTTTAGCGACGAGTGGTGTTCCGGTACATTACATTACAGGAAATCATGATGAATTGCTTCGAAAATTTTCTGGATTTCAATTAGGTAATTTATCGATCGATAATAAGCTCGTATTAGAGATGGATGGGAAGCGTGCTTGGGTATTTCATGGAGATGTGTTTGATGTAACCATGCAACATGCAAAGTGGCTTACCAAATTAGGTGCGATAGGCTACGACCTTCTCATTTTAATTAACGCATGTACCAATAGTATACTTAAAAAAATGGGAAAAGAGAAAATCTCTTTATCCAAAAAAATTAAAAATGGGGTGAAGAGTGCAGTAAAGTACATTAACAATTTTGAAGTGATTTGTGCTGATATTGCCATTAGCAATGGATATGATTATGTTGTATGTGGACATATCCATCAACCCGAGATAAGAACCATTAAAAATGAGCATGGAGAAGTAGGTTATTTAAATAGTGGCGATTGGGTAGAAAATCTCACTGCTTTAGAATATCATGAAAACAAATGGTCGCTTTATCATCATCAAGAACAAGCGCAATTTGAAAATGATCCCGAGCAAGAAATAGTAAATAACTTTGTGTATTTAAACAACAAGGAATTGTTTAACATCCTACTCGGCGAAATTTATTCCAGCAATAACGAATCCTCGACTAAAATTATCAAAAAAAATGAAAATACTTTATGCCATACAGGGCACGGGTAACGGACATATCAGCAGAGCGCTTGAGATCATTCCGATACTAAAGAAAAAAGCGAATGTTGATGTTCTCATCAGTGCTTCGCAGTGGGATTTAAAAGTGCCGTTTCCTGTTGAATATAATTACAAAGGAATGGGTTTTGTTTTTGGGAAGCAGGGAGGTGTCGATATTCTTCGCACTTATATGAATTTAGATTCGATTCAATTATTAAAAGAAATTAAAAGCTTACCTGTTGAAAAATACGATTTAGTCATCAGTGATTTCGAACCGGTATCGGCATGGGCCTGTCATTTAAAAAATAAAGTTTGTGTTGGACTGAGTAATCAAGTAGCTAGTCTGCATCCATTAGCTCCTAAACCTAAAACGAAAGATCCATTCGGCAAAATGATATTAAATCATTATGCACCGGGAACTTTTAATTATGGTTTTCACTTTAAAAAATTTGATGCGAGTATTCATACGCCGATAATTCGACAAGAAATTCGCAATGCAAAAGTGGATACCAAGCCTTACATTACGGTATACCTTCCCAGCTACGATGATGAAAAAGTGATCAAGAAATTGAAAACTTATTCTGATATTGATTTCCAACTATTCAGTAAAAAATCAAAAATCACCTATCGACATCGGAACTTCCGTGTGATTCCTATCAATCAAGATACTTTTGTAAAAAGCATGGCAGAATCATCAGGAGTTATTTGCAATGCGGGTTTTGGTACAACGGCAGAAGCTCTCTTTCTAGGAAAATCGCTATTGGCCATTCCCATGAAAACGCAATACGAACAACATTGCAACGCTGCTGTATTAAAATCAATGGGTGTAGAAATTTTGCCGAACTTGAAAGAAAAACAACTTCCTAAACTAGATAGCTGGTTTCAACAATTAAATACTATTTCTGTTGATTATCCAGATGAAACTTCAGATTTATTAGATCAGATCATTGAAAGACATGCAGGACAAGAATTAGATGAAAACAATTTTTATTCTGATCAGTCTTTTTTACAAAGATTAACACGCCCATCTAAAGTAAAAATAGCTTAAGGTACCCGTGAAGGACGTAAAAAAACCTTTTCATTGGGGTGTTGCGACCTCGGCATTACAAACTGAGGGTGCCTCGTATTTAGATGGAAAAGGGCCCAGCATTTGGGATGAATTTTCGTTGCGCAAAGGAAAAATCGCTGGTGGTCATACTCCAGAAATCGCAAACTCCTTTTACTATCGATACGAAGAAGATTTAGACATCGTTCAATCATTACATATTCCCAATTTTCGTTTTTCCATATCTTGGCCACGAGTTTTACCTCAAGGAACAAGAAACATCAATCAAAAAGGAATAGACTATTACGATCGACTCATTGATGCTTGTTTAGCAAGAGGAATTACTCCCTGGGTTACTTTATACCATTGGGATTTGCCTTTACAGCTTGAAATAAATGGAGGCTGGAATAACAGAGATATACTTTCATGGTTTAGTGAATATGTTTCGTTGATGCTTCAAAAATTTGGAGATCGGGTTTCCAATTGGATGGTATTGAACGAGCCTTTAGTATTTACTGGTGCTGGATATTTTCTAGGGATTCATGCGCCAGGCAAGAAGGGGATGAATAGTTTTCTTTCCGCTTCACACCATGCATCCTTAGCACAAGCTGGCGGAATCAGGCAAATAAAAGAGCACAGTACATCATTTAATGTTGGAACTACTTATTCCTGTTCTTGGATCACTCCCTTCAGTGATTCACAAAATGATCAACAAGCCGCGGTTCGTGTAGATGCCTTAATGAATCGATTTTTTGTTGAACCACTTTTAGGTTATGGTTATCCGATTAAAGACCTTCCTTTCCTAAGAGAAATTGAAAAGTTTTATCAGAAAGATGATGAAACACTTTTGAAAGCAATTCCTGATTTCATTGGAATACAAAACTACACGCGAGAGGTGGTGAAGCATTCGTGGTTTACTCCTTACATCCATGCTAAACTTATTGATGCAAGAACGAGACAAGTGCCCCACACCTTACTCAATTGGGAAATTTATCCAGAAGGAATTCATGCACTCATTCACAAATACGCTGCTTATCCGGAAGTAAAAAATATAATTGTCAGTGAGAATGGCGCGGCTTTTCCTGATCATGTTACTGGGAATGAAATTAAGGACTCGCAGCGACTGAGTTATTTAAAAGATTACATGCTCCACATCAATAGAGCAAGAATAGATTGTTCAAAATTATGTGGATACTTTATCTGGTCTCTACACGATAATTTCGAGTGGGCTGAAGGATATTATCCTCGTTTTGGCTTAGTACATATCGACTATACTAATCAAAAGCGCACCATTAAAGAATCGGGGTATTGGTACAAAAATCACATCCTCAACCAAAATTATGAGGATAAGATTCAACAGGAACATCAATTATTCAATAGCAAAGAAGAAAGATAATTCAACTTCTTATTTATAGAATAATTTAACTACCTATTTTGCAATTACAATCTTCTGAGAAAAAATACTTCCTTCACTGATCACTCGAACCAGGTAAATTCCATTTTGAAGATCTTGTAAATTCAACGTATTAATTCCTTGAAAAGATAAATTAACATTCGACATTACCAATTTCCCATCGAGCGAAAGTACTTCCATATTCGCATCACGGTTAATTTTAACATTCAATTCGCCACTTGTGGGTACTGGAAAAAGGCTTAAGCCCCATTCAGCAGCTAAATTATCATTCAGACCTACCGTTGTAGGAGGAATAATCACTTCGGAACTAGGATCACCATTCAAATAACTTTTCAAGTTATACAAATCGGTAGAATCTAACAAAGGAGTGGTACCTCCAACAAAATCAAAATGAATCATAGCGATAGGAACTCCATTTGCAATAGACACGAGATTACTTGAAGTAAAACGAACTGTGGAATCGTTGGTATTATAATGGAAAAATGCTAATAATGGTTGTCCGGCAGGCTCCATGGTGATGGTATCAAAAACAATTCGATTGTGATTGAATTTGAAAGAATAATCGAATGAATAAATCAAATCATCTGAATCAAAGTAAATAGGAAACGAAACATGCGTTCCGTTATAGGTAGCATTATTCATGCTAAAAAAAACAGAATCGGCAGAATCAATAGAAACGATACCGAGCATTGCATCATTAGCAAGTTCTGCAACATTAATAACCTCATAATTCATGCAACTTTCAGAAGATCCACTAACATTAACAACAAAAGACTTTGCTGCGATGGGTTGAGCACAAAGGAACATAAGCATCCAGGCACATCCTACTATTTTTAAACTTTTCATGATATCCATTTCTATCTTACAAATTTACAACTGCAAAATGAAATTGATGTAAACTGCGAATTATACTTGTGTAAGGGAATTGTTAACTAAAATTGACCAAGAAATTTTAATTACATGTTTTAAAAATATCGGCTACCCAAATCAGGTAATCCCGAGTATCGACATAACCATCGGGGTAAAAATCTTGTGGGCAACCTGGGCAAGGGGTCAGGTATTCACCTAAAAAAATGATATAATCCAATACGTCCACTACTCCATTCGAATTTAAGTCGGTATTTAAGGTGTGGCTAGTAATCGTTTTAGGATTTGCAACATAAATTCCATAATAACATTTGTAGCAATTCAGCGTTAAACCATAAGTACCTGGTTGTGTAACTGTAATAGAAGGTGTAGTTTGTCCAGTAGACCATAAATAATTACATCCTTTTTGACCATTTCCTGTTAATACGACGGATTGACCTGGGCAGATTGATAAAGGACCAGAAGAAGTAATAACCGCCATAAAACTACTTCGAGAAGAATTTAATGATGAATCGATTAGTTCTGATGAAAATAACTTTTTCATTTCCATTTCCTGAAATGACTCCAAATAAAAATACTCATTCAGTGAATCTTGATGAGCAAATCTTTCAGGTTGAGCATAGCTATCTACACCAAAACCGAATAACAACACAAAAGACAATATAAATTTACTCATTTTCATTTTGAACTCAACACACTTAAATACCAAGCAAATTTAAAAAATAGCAACATTAGTCTTGTTAAGACAATATTAACAAACTAGAATTTATCAGCCTTTATTTCTTCGATCAAAACCTAAGCAGTACATTGAACGGCTTCGGTCTCTACATACGCAGCACACAGAACTGCTTCGGTCTCTACCTACGCAGTTCACAGGAACCTACGCAGCACAATTTAACTCAAAAAAAAAGGCTTCGGGAAAAATCCCGAAGCCTTGTCAAAACCCCAATTCAATTAGTGTTTCACTACTACTTTGCTGGTAGAGATAAATCCACCATTCCAAACTTTCAACATGTAAACACCATTTGATAATGTCTTCACATCCATTTCAAGTTTCTCACCTGCTAAAACATTAGCAACTGAAAGAACTACACGACCGCTCATATCAGATAATTCAATTTGAGCATTTTCAGATGTTAATACATTCAACATGCTATTCACTGGATTTGGATAAACAGATACATTCAACTTTTCAGCAGAAAGTGTACGCTCAGTGTTTACGTCTAATTGTACGTGCTCTCCATTCAAGTAAGCAGTTAAATTAGATAAATCACTTGCTGTCATTTCATTTCCATTGATAGCAAAACGAATGTTTAATACTTGAGTATTCTTCTCGATAGCATCCATACTGTTAGCAGTAAAGCGGATTGTTTGATCGTTGGAATTATAATGAGACATGATCATCATTTTACCTGTTAAATCATTCACACCATCAAAGCTAAGTTTAGCACTATTCATTTTCAATGAGAAGTCAATTGCGTTTACTGATTCAGTCGATTGGAAAGAAACAGGAATCGTTACAAAACCATTTGCAATAATTGCATTTGACAAATCGAAGCTCACCTTATCAGTAGATCCTACTCTGAAAGGACTTGGTGCGCCATTGTTAGAAGAATAATTACCATTTATATCACCGATTAAAATTCCTTTGTAAGACTCAGTACCGATAATTGGGCAACCAGAGTAATCAAGAACTGGAATATTGCTACAGAAAGCAACAACTGGAACTTTGTTCTTACTGAAACCGATACCATCATTAGAAGGATACGTAGTAGAAATATAATAAGCCGGAGTAGAACTTACTGTTGTAACATCAACAAAAGACCAGTCACGTGAAGGACGTATAGGAGGAATTGGATTACCATTTGCATCATAGTTCCAAGCTTGTTGGAATTCAGGAATGAATAATACCGCACGTTGGTTAATCTGAGTAAGGTCACCAGAAGAAACCACACCATCCATGTTCACATCCATTGCAATCATTTGATAAACTGAAGGAGTGAAGCTAGCATCAAGAATTAATACACGACGTGTTAAGAACGCATCGAAACCATTTACTACAGGTTGTACATCTGTTGCAGCAGCGATATCCTTAATCACTTCTAACTTTGGACCATTATTGATATTGTAAGAGAAATTACCATTCACATCAGGTTGAACTGCAACCAATGATCGGTTATTACAAGCAATACTGTTTCCGTAGATGTTAGTGATTAAATAATCACTAGGAGCTGCCGCATTGTAACGGATTGGGCTATTATCTTCCCAGAAACGCAATGAGCTATTAAAGATACTATCCTTATACGTAGAGAACAAACCAGAATCAACAGGTTGTAATTGAACACCAGTGATACGGCTCTCTAATAAAGTATCCGCTTTGAAAATAGCAGTATCTACGTTCAAGAAACCAGCAGTCTTAGCAAATTCAACACAAATAATTTCACCAGTTCCAGAGAAACGAGCAGCAGCAGGAGCTCCAGAATTGAAGTATACAGCGATACGCATTTTACCATTAACCGCATCAATTGAATGAGCAGTACTTACTTGGTTGTAGTTGTAAGTAGGAGAAAGTAAATCATTACTTCTAACGATAGCACCAGTAGGAGTAACTTTCGTTACATCATAATCAAGAACGATATCATAACCGATCACGTTAGAAACTGGACTTAACGTAGACGCTTTAATTGGCAAACAGAAGTTACTTGGAACACAAGTACTCACAATATTACCAATCAAATAAGGAGCACCAGCAGGATTCAAGATAAATATTGTTCTAGAAGCAGAAGTAGTTTGAGCACCGAAATTATCAGTTGCACGTGCAGTAATTACACGATTACCGAAAGGAGCACCACTTGTCCAGCTAACAGAATAAGGAGAAGTAGCATCAACACCTACAGAAACACCATCAACAAAAAACTCAACATTAGCAACTGTACCATCAGCATCAGCAGCATTCGCATCAATGTTTACCGCAGTTCCACCAACAACGTTAGCAGCATTTGCAGGAGCGGTAAGACTCACTGTTGGAGCAACGTTTACACCTACTGTGATATTCACAGGAGCAGAAGTAGTTTGTGCACCTAAGTTATCAGTAACTCTAGCTGTTAGCGCTTTGTTACCTGCAGTAGCAGTCCATGTAGTAGAATAAGGAGAAGTATTATCAACTCCGATTGAAACACCATTCACAAAAAACTCAACAGAAGCAACAGAACCATCAGCATCACCAGCAGTAGCATTGATAGTAACTACATCATTTACAAAGAAAGAAGCACCATTCAAAGGATTGGTGATACTAATTGTTGGGTTGATGTTAGCTACGTTAAATGTACCTGATAAGCTAGGCAATAAAATTTCTGCACCAGTTGCATTTGATGACACAAAATTTTGAATTGCGAAAGTAGTATTGTTACGAATTTGAACATTTAACTCAAAGTGAAACACACCATCTGAAGTAAATTGGCCTAACAAAACACGGTTAGTTCCAGTAGGAAATGCTCCTACTTGCTCACCTAATACTCCCCAAGAAGTATTTGTACTTGTGTAATTACTACCAACAACAGAACCATCTGTAAATAAATTTACCATTGGGCTTGCTGCATCACCTAACAAAGTAAGAGAAAGCAAACTTGGCGAACCACCTACGTTATACATACCATCAGCTGTTGTAATCGCTGGAGCTGCACTTGGATCATTGTTCGCAAGTACTGTATTTGGAGTAAAAGCTAAGTTAGCTCCACCTGCAACAGCATCTTCTGCTTTCAACACTCCAAAACGTGAAGGAGCAATTGCACCACAAGACAAATAAGAATCTAAGAAAGTTGTTCCAGAACCGATGATAGCAGCACTACTGCTTGAGAAATTTCCTCCAGTAGTATTACCATTCGTATGGTTATAGAAATTAGTTGAAGTAGTTAAAACCAATGGATGAGTAGGAATTCCGTATACGGATTGAATTCCCCAACCTGGTAATAAATCTGCATACACACGGAAAGTAACAGAACCTACCGGTAATGTTCCTGTAGTGTAACCTGCCCCTGATAAATCAGCATTGGCACTCGCAGCATCAGCTGCATTTGAAACGTAGTACTTCTCTACGATAATTTGCTCCAATCCATTTTGAGCATTCGCAGCGGTTCCTACTAGCAAGAAAGCAAGTCCTGCTAATATATTTTTAATTTTCATAATTTTTTTAGTTGATGATTTATTGATTTAAATAATTTTAATTACAAGAAAGGTTAAATTGGGCAACAAAGATTAAGAAGTCAGAAGTGTTAGTAACACCGTCACCTGTAAAGTCAGTTGGACATGGAGCTAAACCTGGAGTAACGTTTACGATTGAAGTGTAAGCCCACTTGTTTAACCAAGGTTTTTTACCAGCTTCAAAAGCACCACGAAAGTTAGCTGGAGTAAAAAATCCATCAGAAGGAGGAGTACAAATAGTAGATAAGTTACTTGAAGGAACTACATCGATATTGTCTGTAACAGGATTAGTAGCACTAGAAGTAATTGCAAAAGAATAATCAAAACCAGCGATAGAATTTGTGTTTACATTATTATCCGTTGTAAAGAATTTCACAGAATCAGCACCTGTAAATTGTACGTTTGCTGCAGAAGCAGGGAAAGTACATCCTACGAAATGGTTACAACCGATTTTGATCAAACCTAAATCATAGTTAATCTTAGATGAGTCAGTTCCAGTTTGCATATTCACACCACCACGGAAACCTGTGAAAATTGAATTATAGATTTCACCTTCTGCATCAGCTTTAAAACTAACACCGAATGGATTTCCTGCTGTAAAGCCAGTACCTGTTGCACTTGTATTTGAACCATTTCCAATAATAGTTGCATTATACACTACAGGATGAGATCTCCAACCAGTACTTGCTTGAGAAAAGTTATTATAGAATGTAGAAGTACCTTCATCACCATCCCACTCGAAACCACTTTCTCCACCAGAAGCAATAGCAGCAGGTGCTTTAAGACCGAATAAGAATTGCATCTTACCATCGTAGTTAAGATCCATGTCGTAACCATCATCATTCACAAACATAAAGTTTAAATACTTAACGTTTACAGTACCACCCCAGAATTCGATACCATCATCATCATTAGAAATAACTTCGATATTTTCGATTGTAGTTCCGCTTCCAACTGCACCTAAAGACAATCCGTTTAACTCTGTATTTGCTGCAATAGCAACACCAGCAAAGCGAATAGATACATATTTCAATACGCCAGAATTGTCATTGTTGTTATAAGTAAGTCCACCACCAAAGATAGAACGAGCATCACCCACAGGTAAACCTTCCATAAACATTTCACCGTCAAGAGAACTTGTTGGAGTAGCTGTTTGAGCAATTCTGTTTACTTGTGCATTACCCATAATAACTACACCACCCCATTCTCCACGATTTCCCATTGGATGTGTACCATCCATGTTATCAAGAATAGAAGTAAATACAATACCACAAGTTGGAGAACCAGCAGCATTAATTTTACCACCTCGTGTAACAATTACAGAACTTGCTGCAGAGTTTACGTTCGTATCATAAACTTTAACAACTGTTCCTGGATTAATTGTTAACGTTTTTCCACTAGAAACATAAATTTTTTGAGCTACGTTTCCTGCAGCACCAATAGTATAAACTGTATCGCAATACAAAGTTGTATTGACATCAGTTAAATTACCATTCACATCCGCACGCAATCCAAGATTCACTACTGGTCTTGAAGATACCGTAGGACAACCACAATCGGCTCCCAAATTGTTTTGAGCATTGCTCACATTGGACATAGCAACAAGCATAGCTGCTGCAGTTGTCATTTTTAAGATAAGTTTTTTCATTTTTTCTAATTGATTTTTTTTGTTTTTAATTCAGCTGAAGAATGAGGCAAATGTAGGGCGCGAAATGCAGTTGGACATTTCCATTAACTTATCAAATCTTTATCTAAATTTCTCTTGTATGTTAACCGATTTCAGAAAAAAATAAATGGTTCACATTAACTTAATATGGGTTCCAAAAAAATAACATCAGTTATCACAAAACAAACTACAATAATCTTGAAAAAACACCAAAAAGAAAGCGACATTACGTCGCTCCTACTATTCTAATCAAATCAATATTTATTAATCCTTAACACAACGTATACTGCAACCCATTTTCATGGTATCATATCCGCGATAAATTCCAGATTTTTTATAGTCGAGATTTCGAAAAAATAATTCATTTGCATTTACGGAGGAAGTCCACCAAAATCCAGAATAGTTAATACCTGGATTTCCAAAACTTCCATTATAAATTCTGCAAGATCCTCCTAATGCTCTAAATTGATAACTATCGGTTCCCCATACTTCACCGAAGCGGAACCATTTATCTATCCCTTGCGCTTTCAATTTATCACCTTCGGAAGTACCTCTCCATCCTGTTTTATCAGCTGCTCCTCCACTCATCCCCAGATAAGTTTCCAACTTTTTCCACTCCAGATCAGTAGGAATATG
>JANOAX010000225.1:0-10061 GCA_031411335.1 Bacteroidota bacterium | reverse complement strand
CCTTCTCCATGCTCCAAACCTCCTCCCGGAAACTTTCGCATAAATGTATCATAATGAAATTCATTAGCAATTAAAATTTCATTATTATCATTTATAATAAATCCGTATACTCGAATAACGAATGTTTTTTTTGAATCCAAGACCTGTTTTCTTACAAGCTGTAAAAATAAGAAACTGTCAGCAATATCAACGTTGGAGTCTCTCAATTCTCATTTTCACTTTAAAATATGGAGAAAATAGTATCAAATGATCTTTAGACTTTCCAAATAATGAGACCTAAAAAGTAAAAACAATAAAAAAAATAAAAACCTTACAAAATGAAAGGCGTCAAAAACCATTATTCAATTTACACGTAAAATGTAATACTTACTCAATAATCATTAACAAATAAAATTAGCAATAAGTATATTTACAATACTAGAAAACGATGAAAAACGCACTCTTAATTCTTGCATTAGCCATCAGCTTAACAGGCTGTAAAAAAGATGATACTTCAGAACCTGCTCCTGCCGGAAACAGTGGATCTGGACTAGGCACTGTACCTTCTCAATTTACACAAAAAGTTTTATTAGAGACTTATACGGGCGCAGGACAACCTCAATCAACAGATGGATTTGTAAAAATTACAAACATTACGACTACGAATTCCATTAAAGCAATTCCAGTTTGCATACATTTTAGTGATGGAATGGAAATAGCACAGTACACAACATTAACAAATGCCTATAGCAATGGTAATCCCATGACCTTTCCATCCGCCATGGTAAACAGAACCGCTTCTTTGGGTCAGGTTATTCTGAATAGAACACAATGGCAATCAAATTTTGATGTAGCCAAAGCGAAAACAGCCAAATGCGGATTAGCCATCGAAAGTGCGATCTCCGGAAGCAATGCCACTATTATTGTCCATTGCGGATTCAATCAAAATCTCTCTGGCAATTACACAGTAACAACCTATTTAACGGAAGAAAATATCACTGGTTCCGGATCGATGTACGACCAAAGAAACTCTTACAATAGTTCAAGCGGTCATCCCTACTTTGGCTATGGCGATCCCATCTTAGCCTTTAATCACAATTATGTATTAAGAAAAGTATTGTCAACTCCATTAGGAGATCCCATCACGGGCAGCAATCTCACCACAAATGGAAAACAAATATTTACTTATACTACATCCATTTCGGGATTCAAATCAAATGATCTGTATGCAGTGAGTTTCATTAACAAGGTAGGAAGCACTACTACGGATCATGAAATAATGAACGTTCAAAAAGTAAAAGTGGGAAATACACAATCCTGGGATTAGAATAAATTTTTTGATCTAGATAAGGCTTCCAACGATGGGAGCCTTTTTTATTTAGAATCATTTTCTAGTATGAGATAAAAACCCATCCACATATATTAATACAACATCAAAATGAAAGCAAACTGTAAGATTTAATCGAATTTGACTGAATACACTTTTAAAACCATAGTAACATTGTTTCATAAATAATTCAAACCAACAATAAATATGAAAAAATTATTTCTTTATGCAATCGCTTCTGGATTCCTCTTCACTTCTTGTCAGAAAGAAGATTCCACAGATTCAACTCCGAACGCGGGTTCAAAAG
This sequence comes from Bacteroidota bacterium, assembly GCA_031411335.1. GTDB lineage: Bacteria > Bacteroidota > Bacteroidia > AKYH767-A > OLB10 > JAJTFW01. The sequence goes on along the minus strand of JANOAX010000225.1, from coordinate 8,448 downwards.
CAGCTCCAGCTCCAACGGTAGGACCAGTACCATCCACATTCATTAAAAAAGTGATGATCGAAGAGTTTGCAAGTACCTCCAATGGAATGTCTCCTGAATCAGATGACATCATCTACTCCATGGTTAAAAATAGTAACCGAATCTATCATGCAGCCTTACATAGTATGGATGTGATGGCGGGATCACAAACAAATCGATTAATGACTGCATTTACACCGAGTGCAACTACGCTACCTTGCGCGTCAATTGATAGAAATAGTTTTGGTGGAAATAGATACCAATCTATGACACAATACAAAACTTCTGTAAATGCCATGTTAGCAAAACCCGCAAATTGTGGTTTAGCTATGAGATCAAGTGCGAATAAAAGCATATCGTATGTAGATGTTTATGCAGGCTTCGGTAGTACAGCTACCGGGACTTACAAGGTAACAACCTACTTAGTAGAAGATGTTGTTATTAACGGTTCACCTAATTATTTTCAAGATAATTCATCCAATGGAAATCCTACCAGTAATTTCTTCAATATGGGAAATCCAATTGTAGGCTTCCCTCATAAAAATGTTGTTCGCAAAGTACTTAGTGCCGATATGGGAGACTTAGTAAATCCTGGAACACTCGCTAACGGAAGCACAGCAGTATTAAGTTATGAGATTGATATGCCAAATAAACTAGGTACAAATAGTAACTGGAAAATCATCTCATTTATTACTGATGCCACCACTAACGAAATTCTAAATGTTCAAATGAGCAATTTAGGCACATTAAAAGACTGGAACTAATCTATAAAAAATATAATAATTTGCAGGAGGGGTGTCTAAAGCGACACCCTTTTTGCGTTTTAATAAACTTCTGAATTAATGAGTGAACTAATTTCAGCAATCATCATAGCCGTTGCGCCCCAAATTGTGACATTATCAATTCGATATGTTGGAGCTTCTACTGATGTTCCAATAGAACTTTTAAATATTTCAGTCGAAATATTTCCTTGATCAAGAAATGATAATACAGGAAGTAATAAAACTCTTTTCACTTCGGCTTCACTCAATACAAATTCAGGAATTTCATTCATATACCCTAAAAATGGATGCACTAAGAAATTACTTGGTGGAATATAAAGCGAAGTTAAGCCTCCTAATAATGAAACTTGATTCGCTTGGATACCTAACTCCTCATTCGCTTCACGTAATGCGGTGGCCAATAAATCTTCATCACCTTCACGCTTCCCACCTGGAAAACTTATTTGCCCTGAATGAGAAACGGGACCTTCACTTCGCTCAATAAGTACAATTCGAGGAATAAAATTTATTGGATCTGGAACAATCAAAGCCAGAACGGCAGCTGTACGATAACCAGCATTAATCAATTCAGAATCACTTAATGATTTCCGATGCAATGGTGCCATTTTTTGATGCGCCACAAGACCAGGCAACCCTTTCTCCATACGGAGCGATAGGTTCGAAATCCATTGGTCAAATCGATTCCTATTCATCCCTATACTGGTTGTACTGTTCGCTCAATTTTTCTTTCGCCGATTTGTTGTCTCCACATCGCATAATACAATCCCTTCTGCGCTAACAAATCTTCGTGTCGTCCTAACTCAACGACCTCCCCTTTCTCCAGCACATAAATTACATCCGCATGCATTACGGTTGATAACCGATGAGCAATTAAAATGGTAATGTGATTACGATTGGTAGAAATAGAGCGTATTGTTTCATTAATTTCTTCTTCTGTCAAAGAATCTAATGCTGACGTTGCTTCATCAAAAACTAACAACGAAGGATTTCTAAGCAATGCTCTTGCTATTGACAATCGTTGCTTTTCACCACCTGATACTTTCACACCACCTTCACCAATTACGGTATCCAATCCTCTATCTGCACGATTTAACAAAGTTTGCAATGCGGCTTTATTCAAGACATCCAAACAAGCTTCATCATTTGCTCCGGGAGCAACAAATTGCAAGTTTTCACGAATGGTACCCGAAAATAATTGTGTGTCTTGTGTAACTAATCCAATTTGTGAACGCAATTCATCTAACGTAATTTTTTCAGATGGAATTTGATTATAAAAGACATTTCCTTCTTGTGGTTTATACAATCCTACGAGTAATTTCACTAACGTTGTTTTACCAGATCCACTTGGACCCACAAAAGCGATCGTCTCCCCTGCTTTCACTTTAAAATTAATATTCGTGACTGCATTTACTCGAGCGGTTTGATGCTTAAAGGAAACTTGTTCGAGCTGTATAGAATGTATAGAACCCAACGTGCTAGGATGAGCAGGCTTTGCTTCAGGTTTAATGGCCAAAATTTCTTCAAAATTCTGAAGAGAAACTTCTGCTTCCCTATAAATATTGATGATATTTCCAATCTCTTGAAGTGGACCAAAAATAAAAAAAGAATAAATAAACATCGTGAAAAATTCTCCGATGGAAATTTGTCGAGTGAAAATCAAATACAACATCACAAACATAATGGCAGTTCGTAAGAGGTTCACCAATGTCCCTTGAATAAAACTTAAACTACGGATGTATTTTACTTTCTTTAGCTCTAATTGAAGAATTTTATCCGTGTTCGCATTGAGTCGAGTAATTTCTTGATTTGCCAATCCTAAACTCTTCACTAATTCAATATTTCGTAGCGACTCAGTTGTTGATCCCGCCAAGGCAGTGGTTTCTGCCACGATTACCTTTTGAATTACTTTTACCTTCTTACTCAACTTTGAACTTACAAATCCCAAAATAGGAATCACTCCAAAATAGATGGGAGCAATCAACCAATGAACCGTAAAAGCATATACTGAAACGAAAATAATAGCAACCAATGACGTAAATAAAACATTGATGAATGCGCTTATCAATTTTTCTACATCCGTTCTCACTTTTTGCAATTTTCCCAATGTTTCACCACTCCGTTGATCTTCGAACACATCATACGGTAATTCGAGGCTATGCTGGATTCCATCGGCATAAATTTTTGCACCAATCCGTTGGGTAATTACATTTACATAATAATCTTGAATATTCTTCGCAATTCGACTTATAAAAGCAACACCGACAGCCGCTAAAAGCAACCAACTCACGCCATGAATGAACTGCTCACTGGTCAGTTTTTCAAATTGCGTTACATAATCGTCGATAACATGTTTAAATATATAGGGATCGAGTAAGGAAAAAACCTGATTTATAGCAGCTAAAACAAGCGCTAATATGATCAATTTCCAATATCCTTTTAAATAACCGAGAAGTAGTTTCATAATTTCGAGTCAAAAGTACAAATTAACAAAGGACTGTTAATAGTTCCTTTTCTATTGTTCTGAGCAATAATAATAAACTTTAGTTTTGAAGCGTTACCCAATCATGACGAATCAAGTGAAAAAACATTTTATAACCCTCATAATTATCGCCTGGCCATTCTTTTTACAGGCACAACACGTAATAGTTACCAAAGCTGGCGAACGTCTGAATGGAGAACTTCAAAAAATTGAAGACAATACAGTTACTTTCTTTCATAAAGGCAGTATGGTTACCTTTCAGCTTGGGCAAATCAAGTCCATCGAGTTTGATGGAGCAACGGGTGGGGGAAGCAGTGTTTCTCAGAGTGGACAAAAAGGAATTTCCTTTCTAATGCCGGGAAGAAAAATCACCAAACAGCCCAAAGTGGACAATCTAACCATGGAAAAAGGCATTGTCGTTATCGCTATTACCATCAACAAATACGGCGATGTTGTGAAAGCAGATCCAGGAGTGGAGGGAACAACAACAACCAGTCAATATTTGCTTACTAAAGGGAAGCAAGCAGCCGAAAGTGCTAAGTTTGACGGAGGCACAACGATGCCTTTAGAGCAAAAAGGCACAATTACCATTACCTTCTAAAAATCGTCCAATCCTTCATATAGTAGAGCTGCCCCGTAAGGCAGCTTTTTTTATGCTAATCCCAAAACACTTCATAGATAAAATATCCTACTTGCACCGTACTTCTTTTGGCTTCCTTGGGCGGACAAATTATAAAACTATTCGATTTTTTATCTCTTGTTATCACTTCTTGTTTCAAAACATGCACATCATTTTTCTTATGAAAAACAGTTACTGTTGGAATGGAAACATCTATGGTGTCTAACTTAAATGATTTTTCCTTAAGATGAACTTCCCTCGTATTCGTAAATTTCCAGTCGGGATGCTCTAATAATTGCAATGCACGATTCGCAAAAGGAACACCATAACCAATAAAATTATTTCCATAAGGATATAGATGAGATGAACGTACAATTAATTGCTTCAACTCGGTTGCTGATAAAGATGGATTAGCTTCCAACAAACAAGCAGCAAAGCCACAAACTGCGGGCGCCGACAAAGAAGTTCCTTGATACGAATAGGAACAAACATCAGGCTTTAAATAAGAGTTAAACTCGGGACCAATTCCACTATACCCTATCTTTTGAAATCGTCCTAAAACAGATCCCACTGTGAGCGCAGCCTCTGCGTCGGCAGGAGTAGAAATTACTTTCCACTTTCTCTTATCGCCGTCATTCCCGGCTGCTACTACTACCAACATGTTTTTTTCAGTACAAGCAATTTGTACCGCTTTTGCAATCATGGAGGTGCCATTCATCTCTTGAGGAGAATAATTACTGCCCCGTATTTTTCTTCCTCTACCGTAACCTAACGATGTATTAATTACGCGAACTCCCTGTTGATGCATCCATTCCAAAGCAGCAATGTAATAATCCTCCTCTTCCTTAAATTCTTTCACACCATCTTCGGTTCGAGTTAAATAATAGGAAGCATTAGGAGCTAATCCTGTATGATGCTTCCTACTCGAATCGATGGCTGCAATCATCCTTAATACTTCAGTGCCGTGCGAATGATAAATTAATTTTAATTCTTTATGCAAACGAAGCAGCCAAAATTTACTCTCTTTGTACTCCGCCTTTCTTCGAGTATAATAAGTTTCATGATAAGCAATCGTATCTAGGTTATTTACGAAATCATGTGTGGCTATAATTTGTTTTCCGCCCCACAAATGCGATAAATCACGCATGCGATTTGAATCATTTAAATACATAAATCCAGCATCCGTTACCCCTACCTTAACTCCTAATCCTGTTAAGCCTTCCTTAATAAATGCTTCACCGTTCATTTGCTCAATGGTCACATCTAAATGTGTATTGTCAATTATTGACAAGGATGTACTTTTCAATTCAAGAACAGGTTGTGCAGAACAATTATTTTCTAGACAAAATCTTTTTAAATCGAACTTAGTAGGAAGGTCGATGGAAATACTATGCAACCATACGCTCTCGCTTCTAATCTCTATTCCTATCTTTTCAATTTTACTCTTTAAATCTGTTAAGGCAGATGGATTGGTAGGAATTAACCAAACTGGATTTTGGGAAAAAGCATTTCCACTTGCGAACAAAAACACAAGCATACTTAAAAAACGAACATCAAAAAATGATAATTTATTAATTCTACTCCAATTCGGTTTCAACATAATTAGCATTAAAATTGGGATTCTCTTCCAATTATTCATTCTGCAAAAGTAAAAGAATGTCGACATGTCACCTAATGTATGATTTATGTTACCAAATGTCACATTACTAATCTTTTTTATGACAATAAGTCGCATTAAATCTTAGTTTTACCCTTTGGGACATTGTTTGATAGAATAAAGAAAAATTAGAAATATGAATTTTAACCAGTTTACGATAAAATCACAAGAAATTGTACAGCAAGCACAGGCGCTAGCAAGCAGTAAAGAACAACAAGCCATAGAACCTGGACATCTTTTGTTGTCGATGCTACAAAATGATGAACATGTTATTCCCTTTTTACTAAAAAAATTAAATGTCAATATCGGCATTATAAAAACCGAATTAGAAGAATTAGTGAATGGCTATCCGAAAGTAAGCGGTGGAGCTCCCTATCTTGGAAATGCTACTCAATCGGTTTTTGAAAAAGCATTGAGTTTAATTAAAGATTTCAATGATGAATATGTTTCCATCGAACATATTTTACTTGCACTCATCAGCAGTAAAGATCGAGTTGCAAAAATATTAAAGCAACATGGTGTGAACGAAGCGGATTTACGCATTGCGATCAAAGAATTAAGAAAGGGAGATCGAGTTACCTCTGCAACGGCAGAAGACACTTACAATTCATTGCAGAAATACGCTCGAAATCTTAATCAACTTGCTCGCGATGGAAAATTAGATCCCGTTATTGGTCGTGACGAAGAGATAAGAAGAGTGCTTCAGATTTTAACTCGTAGAACCAAGAACAACCCCATTCTCATTGGAGAACCTGGAGTTGGTAAAACAGCCATTGCAGAAGGATTAGCGCATCGAATCATTAATGGAGATGTTCCTGAAAATTTAAAATCGAATGTGATTTACTCCTTAGACATGGGAGCATTGATTGCAGGCGCCAAATACAAAGGAGAATTTGAAGAGCGATTAAAATCGGTAGTGAAAGAAGTAATCAGCTCCAACGGAGAAATAGTTTTGTTCATTGATGAAATACATACGTTGATAGGTGCAGGAGGTGGAGAAGGTGCTATGGATGCAGCCAACATTTTAAAACCTGCTTTAGCAAGAGGTGAATTAAGAGCAATTGGTGCAACTACACTTAATGAATATCAGAAATACATTGAGAAAGACAAAGCTTTAGAACGTCGCTTTCAAAAAGTAATGATTGAAGAGCCTGATGTGAAAGATGCGATCTCTATTCTTCGTGGACTCAAAGAAAAATACGAAGCCCATCATAAAGTAAGAATTAAAGATGAAGCTATTATTTCAGCAGTAGAATTAAGCGATCGATATATTTCTGATCGTTTCCTTCCCGACAAAGCCATCGATTTGATGGACGAAGCCGCTGCGAAATTGCGCATGGAAATGAATAGTGTTCCCGAAGAATTGGATGAAATTCAACGCAAGATCATGCAATTCGAAATTGAACGTGCAGCGATTAAACGTGAAGGAGACAAGAAAAAACTTTCGGAATTAGGTGAAACACTAGCTAACTTAAACGAAGAAAGAAATATCATTAAGGCGAGATGGGAGACCGAGAAAAATATAATCAACACCATCACGCAAACACGAGAAGAAATTGAGCAGCTAAAATTAGAAGCTGATCAAGCAGAAAGAACGGGTGATTATGGAAGAGTTGCAGAAATTCGTTATGGAAAAATTAAAAATGCAGAAGCACTTCTCATAGAAAATCAAAGCAAGTTGTTGGAGGCTCAACACAACAAAGCGATGATTAAAGAGGAAGTGGATAGCGAAGATATTGCTGAAGTAGTAGCTCGCTGGACAGGTATTCCAGTTCAACGAATGCTACAAAGTGAAAGAGAAAAACTATTGAACTTAGAAGAAGAACTACACAAAAGAGTAGTTGGACAAGGTGATGCCATTGAAGCACTCTCCGATGCCGTTCGAAGAAGCAGAGCAGGACTTCAAGACATGAAACGCCCCATAGGGTCTTTCATTTTCTTAGGCACAACGGGTGTTGGAAAAACGGAGTTAGCAAAAGCTTTAGCTGAGTTCCTCTTTAACGATGAGCATGCATTAACGAGAATAGACATGAGTGAATTCCAAGAGCGACACAGTGTAAGTCGACTCATTGGAGCGCCTCCTGGATACGTTGGTTATGATGAAGGCGGACAACTCACCGAAGCGGTGCGTAGAAGACCTTATTCTGTGGTGTTGTTAGATGAAATTGAAAAAGCACATCCCGATGTATTCAACATTTTGTTGCAAGTTTTAGATGATGGACGATTAACGGACAACAAAGGACGTACGGCTAATTTCAAAAACACCATCATCATCATGACTTCGAATATTGGTGCATCGTTGATTCAAGAAAACACAGAACAAATCAACGACGACAACAAAGAAGAAATTCTAGCAAAAACCAAACTCGAAGTATTTGATCTACTCAAGAAAACCATTCGACCCGAATTCCTAAATCGTATTGACGAAATCATCATGTTTAATCCTTTAACCAGAGAGGAGATTAAAGAGATTGTAGAAATTCAATTCAACTCATTGGTTAAAATGCTAGCTGCAAATGATATTAAAATCAGAATAAGTCAATCTGCTATTGATTGGTTAGCACAGTTAGGATATGATCCACAATTTGGAGCAAGACCATTAAAGCGTGTACTGCAAAAACGAATCATGAATGAGTTAAGCAAGCAAATATTATCGGGTGCTATTTCCAAAGAAGATGAAATAAAAATCGACTTGGATAAAAACAACAACTTCTTATTCAAAAACAACAAAGCTATGAAAGATGATTCGCAATTAGTATCATAGTATAGATTGATTTATTTAGGTTAGATTAGATAAAGTCCTTCGAAATTCGGAGGGCTTCTTTTTTGTTAAAATTAATCTCAAATTATCATTAAAGAAAAAACTTACCACTTCACAAATTTCTCTGCTACA
>JANOAX010000224.1:0-2412 GCA_031411335.1 Bacteroidota bacterium | reverse complement strand
TTATAAACTTTTTTCTGGATTTATGCGAATACTCTCTTTTTTGAGCAGGAAAAAGTTTATAAGAGAACCAACTTTTCCATTTAGAGAATATCGTTCTTTCCTTTTCGAAATCATGAACATTAACTTCCACACAATGATTCTGAATCAACTCGTGAAATTCGGTATTTAGTGATTTGCCGAAGGATTCATCCAATACCTCCAGATTCATTTCTAAACTTAATAATTCACTTAGATGATTTAAATTGAGTGAACCAATGCTTACCCACTGTTGATCTACTACACAAACTTTAGCATGCAAAACGGTATCCCTATATTCAAAAATCCGAACTCCATTTCGCAACAATTTTCCATACAAGTATTGAGTCGCTGGTTTAATAAATGGGACATCACTAATTTTTCCTAAAACAATAATAACCTTACGTCCACGAATTGCGGCTCGCACAAGAATCTTAAGTAAGCGACGTGAAGGAATAAAATAACTTGCAACAATCAGTATTTCATGATGTGCATTTCCAAGCATGGTTTTATACGCAGATGAAATTTCATTTTTTCCCCGAATCCAATCGTTGCGAGTCATTCTAACCTTTACTCCATCCTTTCCTTGCGAAATAAACTTTGGTTTGCTTTTAACGGGATTCAAAGTAAACTTTTTATTAAAAATACGTTCACAAACATCATTTATTTCGTTGGACACATTTCCCTCAACTAAGAGTGCGTAATCAAGCCAAGGCAATTCATTCTTACTTCCTCTATATTTATCAGCAATATTAATTCCACCAACGAGTGATTTCCTTTTATCGGCAACACAAACTTTATGATGCAATCGACGACCAGCTTGAAGAATTCCTGGAAAAGGCAATGGAGAAAAAAAACGAAAAGAAATATTCTTCAATTTCATTCGGTCAACAAATTCATTTCCTAAACCCATCGACCCAAATCCATCCACAACTAAATACACACTTACACCACGAGCTGCGGCATCTTCGAGTGCTTTCAAAATATTCTTTCCTGTATCATCTAAATCAAAAATATAAACTTGAAGATGCAACGTATGTTCACACTCGTTTATCAAATCTATTAAAGCGTTAAAATACGATTCCCCTCCGTGAATTAAACGAATGGAATGTCCTGCAATAAAATCTTTTTTTACCACGTAGAGTATAGTCTGTGCTTACAAATTTACTTAAGAAATAGGTTGGGACTCTGAATTAAGGATAATAATTTTGATTTGATGGTTATTAATCCATGATATAATAATTCCAGCCAGCCCTTTCCGAAACTGAATAAATTCAGTTTCGGAAAGGGCTGGGGTTAAAGATGGGGATTGCTTTTAAGGACGCATTAAAATGCGTCCTTATTTAAATTTAATTAGTGAGAGGGCTAGAGATAGAGATGGGGATTGCTTTTAAGGACGAACTAAAATGCGCTCTTATTTAAAATTTAGTTTTTTTGATGAGCAAATAATAATGATGTGAACTTTGATGCCATGCATTAAAATGCGTCCCTTATTTAAAATTCAGTTTGTTTGATGAGCTAATAATAATGAGGTGAATTTTGAAGCCTTGCACTAAAATGCGTCCTTATTTAAAATTCAGTTTGTTTGAAGAACAAATAATAATGATGTGAATTTTGAAGCCTTGCATTAAAATGTGTCCATATTCAAAAGTATAAAATCTACTCATGGAAATAAACACGTTTCACGCGTTCAGAAATTCCGGTAAGCACTTCATAGGGGATGGTCTCAATTTCTGTTGAAATATCAAGGATGGAAGGGTCGGCACCAAACACGATCACTTCGGTTCCTTCCTTTGCATTTGGTATTTCGCTAACATCAATCATCGTCATATCCATACAAATACTTCCAAGTACTGGCGATTTTTGACCTAACACCATCATCTTTCCTACACCATTGCCTAAGCGTCGACTCAATCCGTCTGCATAACCAATTCCAACCGTTGCAACCGACATATTTTTAGTAGCCACACCACGCCGACTATATCCAATGGTTTCACCAGCCTTTACCTGTCGAATTTGAGAGATGGTAGTTTTTAACGTGGCTACCATTTGCAATTGACGTTGTTCATGCACCGTAGATGCGACACCATGCAATCCAATACCCAAACGTACCATATCCATTTGCGCTTCTGGAAAACGTAATATTCCCGAAGAATTTAAAATATGAGATAAGATCGGATACGGAAAATGCGAAACAATCGATGTACTTAACTCCTTAAACAAATTGATTTGTTCCCGTGTAAATGCGTCGTGTTCTTGATCCTCACTCGCTACCAAATGTGAAAAAACGGAAGCGACCTTAATGAACTTATTATTTTTTAATCGAACAATTAGTTCGCTTACATCTTCTGCTTCAAATCCTAAACGTTTCATTCCGGTATCCAATTCAATGTGCAC
>JANOAX010000223.1:0-14195 GCA_031411335.1 Bacteroidota bacterium | reverse complement strand
TAACTACAGAACTATTTATAAAGGTAATCTGAGTTCTGTAGTTATAATACCAACCCTTTTGAGTCTTAACGCTATCTTCCATCGTTTGAATTGAAATAGGGCGGCAATAATCAAATTCACTATTCACTTTAAACGAAACATTACTTACCAAGGAAGGTTGCTGTAAATCTATGAAAAAAGAATTTTGTTTAGTTGAATTATCAAACGAACCTTTACTGGAAACCACTTGATATTTTAATTCTGTACCCAGAATATTTGTTCTCAACCGTAAATTTGCTGATAAAAATTCAGGATCAACCAAACTTGTTACACCTACTCTATAATACTTATACTTTGATGAGGAAAAAGACAACTTTGTAAATTGGTAAGAAGTCAAACTATTTTTTATAGAAAGGATGCGATAATCCACTAAAATAGTAAACCAATCTACCAAATTTTGTCCACCGGCCACCGAAACTTTCCAATCAAAATTTGCAGTGTTGAAACTCAATAAAATTTCATTAATCGAAACCACTTCAGGAATTTCAAAAGTGTAGTAATAAATGTCTTTCTTTTTGGATTTATTTAAAAGCGTAAACTCTACTTCCTTATCAATAAACTTTTCATTTAGCACCCGCAAAATATAAGGAGCTTCCAAAGAATCGCCCTTCGAATTTACCCCGACCACGCGCACATCTGAGAAATCGGATTTCGCTTTACCATAAATGTCATCAGGAAAAATCAGTTGATGCCATTCATCCTGCACTTCACTCAATTCTCTGCGGTACGTACTTCCCGTTTTCTGACCATATCCCGCCATCGAAACCAACATCAAGAGCGGAAATAAAATATACTTATATCTTGTTTTCACCTTCGATACGGCTTTTAAATTTGTTATATAAGAAGGAAATAATCAGCAATAATACTCCCAAGGAGATAAATACAACGGTCTTTGCAATGGTGCTTAAATATGCAATATCATAAAAGAAAAGTTTTAATAAGGTAATTGAAAACAATCCAATTGCTCCGATACGCAAGTGTTTTTTATGCTTCCAAATTCCGACTGAAACAATATACAAAGCATATATTCCCCAAAAAATTGACAATCCCAACTTATAAGATTGCAATGAACCTGCAATATCAAGCCAAGAGATCAATTCACTGGTTGCTACCCAAAGTAAACTGATATAAAACAGCACATCAAACCAAACAACGATACGAGCCTTTGTAAAATTTAAATAATCTTGCTGACTAGCTTTATAAATTGAATACAACATAAAGGCAAAGAATCCCAAGGAGAGATAACGGATTCCAAGATTCCAGGAACCTCTTGGGTAATACTCTGCTAAATATTGACTCAAATAAGTTTCCCTTAATTCACTCAGCTGTAATAATCCGTAAAACAGAAAAATGATGGCCGTACATACACCCAAATAAGTTGCAACTTTTCCCAGCTCCTTGCTTTTCACTTTACGCATATTGATCCATAACAACATCGAGAAATAAAATAGAGCGAAGTTCAACAACCAACAATTCCCAAAACGCATGTAATCATAATTGAAATGACTACTCAAATAATCATTTCCATTTTCTTTCACAGATACTTCAGAATCTAAAAACAACTGATCCCAATACGAAGAAATTTCCATCCTAAATGAAAAAAATAAAACCACCAAAAAAATGACCGACGGCAATGTTCGAAGCAACGTATTTAAAGATAGATTCAAGTTTAAATTCGATCCAAATTTTTCCTTGCGGCCAATGAAAATAATTCCACCAAATGCAATAAGAAACAATCCCGACGTTAGAAAATTAACATTGAGCAAAGGTACGATTCGTGTTGCTCCAGGATGTGGATAATAATTATAAACCGACTGCCAATCTTGGAAAATGCTTAAGGTCGCTAATAACATTAACGGATAAGACAACAATTCATAAACAGATATTTGTTTTACTCTACCAATACTAAATAACAATGCTGCTTCCAATGCCCAAAAAAGAGTGACCCAATTACCATTCAATTGCACCGGAACAGCCATAGTGACAAACAACAGAACGAGCCCCATCACCAGGTAAAACAAATTTTTCTCGGCCAATTTTCTTTTGTGAATATATACGCAAACCAAAAAATGGATCACTGCATTTCCCAATGTAAATAATCCCAACAATTGACTTCCTACCATATCTGTACTTAGGATGGCATAACCCAATCCATAAAAAACAAATGAATTACTTAGTAAAAGTAACACATCCACATAATCGTATTTTTCATTACGAATTAGCTTATTTGCAAGAAAGATCGCATAAAATGTAAAATAGAAAATGCATAAAAATAGTAACGCTAAACTATAATGTTGTTTCCATTCATATCCTGTGGCAAACCAGGAGAAAAAGATGATCCAGGAAAGTCCGAATGCAACATAATATAACGGCTTCCAATATCTTTTAAAGGCGATGAATAAAACTCCAATATTAATGGTTGACATATATGTAAAAAAGACTGCAATCTTTCCTGATCCATCACTCAATAGAAACGGAACAGCATAAGCGCCCACCAATCCAATATGAGCAATTACTTGCATATTATAATGTATAGCTGCAACCACCGCGAAAATGGTAAAGACGACCATCATCACAAACGCCATCTCTTGTGGAAACAAATCGTAAAAGCTATATGCCATAAAGGTCAATAAATAAAATACCGCAATGGCTCCACTCACCAATACTGCACTATATTGATGATACTTTTCCTTGAGTTTAAATCCAAATCCTAACAAACCCAGACCCACCAAATATCCTAAAACAATACGTGTAAGCGGACTGATCAATTGATTTTCGATCGAATACTTTGCCCCAATACTCACTCCGATGATGGTAATGGCGATACCAATTTTACTAATCAAATTTTCGCCAATAAACTTCTCAAGGCCTTCCATAAAATTCGGCTTAAGCTGCTCATTTTGCGCGGACTTTTCCTTCTTTAATTTATCCCTTTGTACGTACTCCTGATATACCCGCCTCGCTTTCTCACTTTGTAGTTCTTCTTCCTTCTTTAATGCCTCTTCTTTCTCCGCTTGCTTTCTTTGCTCTTCACTCTGAATTACAGGTGCCGACGATAAAACTGTTTTATCTCTCTTTAGTTGAAAAATTTCATCACGAAGTTTAAAGATTTCTATAGAAAAAGCGTTGTGACGACTAGAGAGCTCCTCAAGCTTCTTCTCAAGGCGAATTATATCCTGATTACCTTCATCCATATTATTCGAATATAGAATTAAAAATAGCTAATTATTCCGAAACAACAACCATTTCAAAAGAAAACGGCTGAAAGCTCAGAAGCAACTGCTGCAAAATGACATCACCGGACTTAGCATAAAATCCCAAAAAATTCTCATATCGCTCTTGAGGTGTTTGGTTCGGATTAACTTTATCCAGCACAGATTGAATCTGATTCAATGCCACCTCATGTTTTCGTTTTAATGCGGCTTGCCCCTTCTTCCCTAAATTATCCAATCCATTACTCACCTTTTGCATTTCAGCTTGAACACTGGGTGCTAAAGTAGGATCAGCAACTAAAAATAATTTCTCGAGTTCGGTATATATGCTTTTCAACTTTTCCTTCACATCCTCAATTCCAGGAGCTATCTCCTCTTGCGTGGCTAACCATTCACGAACAAGATCATCGAAATTTCTAAATAAATCCTTTTCTAAAAAACCAAGTTTGGTGAATTTGTCAAGCACCTTTGTAGATACAATTACTGCATTATTTCGAGGCACTAAAACAGGATAACTCACCGAGTAGTGTTCAAACAAATCTTTTAGCTGCAACCAATAGGCTAATTCTCCCGGTCCACCGATATACGCCAAATTTGGAAGTATTTTTTCTTGATACAAAGGACGCATAATAACATTTGGACTAAATCGCTCCACTTGTTTATCGACCAAATCGTGAATAAACTCCCGACTAAATTTCAAATCCGTTTGCAGTACTTTATAATTTTGATGATCGTCCAGAACAATACGAGCTCTCAATTGCTCATCTAAATAAAATAAATTTATCTCCCTCGGATTCACTTGAACTTTGTAGTGCTTTTCTAAACGAGCACTTGTTTTTTCAACGATGGATGAGGATGCTTGTTCATCCAGTTCATCACGAATGATGGAACTAAATAATTTCTTTAATGGAGCCGAATCCGCATCGATCACTACCAATCCTTGATCACCAAATAAACTCAATACAAATGATCGTGTTGCCTCTGCTAAGGTTGAATGGTTGGAATATGCTTCGTTTAATAATACGGCAACTTCATTTCCGTACGCTTCGTTCTTGAACAAATCCGCCAACTCCTCCAAAAATTTAGGGGTAGAATCTGTTTTCAATCTACCACTTGCACCTTGCTCCTTCGTATCCCAAGTCAACTTCTTTCCATAGGCATGCACATGATTGATTTCTTCAATATCATGATCTTCTGTAGCCATCCAATACACAGGTACGAAATTGTACTGTGGATATTTTGCCTTTAACTCCAAAGCCAATTTAATGGTGGAAATAATTTTATAAATAAAATACGCAGGTCCGCCAGCAATACAAAGCTGATGGCCTGTAGTTACTGTAAATGTATTTGCATTCGCAATCGAATCAACATTCGATTTTACCAATGGAAATTTTTCAAAATAAGAATTATTCTGTGCATTCAATTCCGAAACCAATTCCACACGATGAAACGGGAATTGATTTCTATTTTCAATCACATCTGGAAAAGAATTTAGATGTGGAATATATTTATAAAATGGAACCAGATCAGGATGCCCTTCTGTATAATCCAACATCAGCTTGCTATAAAAACCGATTTCGGATAATGGAAGCTGAAGTACTTTCATAGCGTTTTATTTATTGACAATCTCCCCGTATAAATCAAAAGCCGCAGTAGAAATGATTTTTACATGGGCAAAATCACCAATACGAACATAAGTATCTTTTGCAGCGACTAGCACTTCATTATCCACTTCGGGAGAATCAAACTCGGTTCTACCCACAAAATAATCGCCTTCTTTGCGATCAAATAAAACTTTAAAAGTTTGTCCTACTTTCAAACTATTAATATCTTCTGAAATACCTTGCTGCACTGCCATCACCGCTTCGGCACGTTCTTGTTTCACATCATCTGGCACATCATCTTCCAAACCGTAAGCATGCGTATTTTCTTCATGCGAATAATTAAAAATACCTAAACGATCGAATCGAGCTTTTTCAACAAAGCGTAACATCGCTTGGTGATCTTCTTCGGTTTCGCCGGGATAACCAGCAATTAATGTGGTACGCAAAGCAATGCCTGGAACTTTCGTTCTAAACATATCAATCAATTCGTACGTTTTTGCTTCGGTCGTACCACGGCGCATCGACTTCAACATATTATCAGAAATATGCTGCAGCGGAATATCGATGTACTTGCAAATATTATCACGCTCGCGCATTACATCCAACACATCTTCTGGAAATCCGCTCGGAAAAGCATAATGCAAACGAATCCATTCGATTCCTTCTACATCACTCAACGCTCTGAGAAGATCAGCTAACTTTCGATCCTTATAAATATCTAACCCGTAATAAGTAGAATCCTGTGCAATCAATAATAATTCTTTCGTACCATTTTTAGCTAACTCCTTTGCTTCGGCCACCAACTCTTCCATAGGACGAGAAATATGTTTACCACGCATCAAAGGAATCGCGCAAAACGAGCAAGGACGATCGCAGCCTTCTGAAATTTTCAAGTATGCAAAATGACGTGGAGTCGTTAATAATCGTTCTCCAATCAACTCATGTTTATAATCGGCTCCTAATGTTTTTAATAATAAGGGTAAATCACGTGTTCCGAAGTACGCGTCTACATTGGTAATTTCCTTTTCCAAATCGGGTTTGTATCTTTCGGATAGGCATCCCGTTACGATCAAGCGATCGATCTTCCCTTTCTCTTTTTGCTTTGCATAATGCAAAATTGTTTCGATGGATTCTTGTTTCGCGTTATCAATAAATCCGCAGGTATTGATGATCACAATGGATGCATCATTCTTTGAACTTTCATGAGTGACATCAAAATCGTTGGCACGTAATTGACCCATCAAGACTTCCGAGTCCACTAGGTTTTTAGAGCAACCTAATGTTACTACATTGACTTTATTTTGCTTGAGGGTTTTGGTCTTCACGATTATTAATAGAACACGTTAAATTTAGATTTATCGAGTGTAATTTGAACTTCAGGAGGGAAAATAGGATTTATCAAATCGAAAAATTGGACTTGCAATCGCACCCAAGCATTGGTTGAACGAGAAGAAATGGTTTTACCTTTTTGCTCAATCATTAATTCTATTGAACGTGGATAATTCTCATCGTCGATTTGTTGAAAGTTTGCGTATCCATCAAAATACTCGGGCTTCAAACTATCGGTAGGGAATGATTTTAATATTCCTGCGATGAGCTTTTGTTCTTTCGGAGTTAAAGCACGTTTTAAATAATCAACATTAGAGCGACCATAATCCGACTTTCCTGTGATGATCAAGCTATCGTTTGTAATTCGATAAGCTTGTTCCATATTCATCTTCGCCATATTATCCTTGATGATAATTTGCCACGACTGCGCGACTCCCATCTGCGCAAGCAAAACAAATACTAGAATACTAACGATGTTCTTTTTCATATTAGATTTGAGATTCAAACAATGAATTTACAAATTCCTTTTTATCGAATAACTGTAAGTCTTCCATTTTCTCTCCTACTCCAATATACTTCACTGGAATACTAAACTGATCAGAGACTCCTATCACCACTCCACCTTTTGCAGTACCATCCAACTTTGTTAATGCAAGTGCATTTACATCGGTGGCTGCAACAAATTGCTTCGCTTGTTCAAAAGCATTTTGTCCAGTAGACGCATCGAGAACGAGCAAAATTTCATGCGGTGCATCGGGAACAACCTTTTGCATCACGCGTTTAATTTTCGAAAGTTCGTTCATTAAATTGATTTTATTATGAAGACGACCTGCGGTATCGATAATACAAACATCAGCACCTTGTGCATGTGCGGAAGAAACCGCATCAAAAGCGACAGAGGCTGGATCTGCACCCATGCCTTGACTCACAATAGGCACATCCACACGCTTCGCCCAAATGATCAATTGATCCACGGCTGCAGCACGAAATGTATCGGCAGCGCCAAGCACTACGGACTTACCAGCTTTCTTAAAAGCATATGCTAACTTTCCAATGGTTGTTGTTTTTCCAACTCCGTTCACACCCACCACCATAATTACATACGGTTTGGCAGGAAGCTCATCCACTAAATTAAAATCGACTTTACTGCCGGCGGTATTTTCCGACATCAATCCAACAATTTCCTCTTTCAAAAGACGATTCAATTCGCTTGTTCCTGAATATTTATCGCGTGCCACACGATCTTGAATACGCTTTACAATTTTGAGGGTTGTTTCCACACCCACATCACTCGTCACTAAAATTTCTTCTAAATTATCGAGTACTTCATCGTCGATGCTGGTCTTCCCAATGAGGGTCTTGGTAATCTTTGAAAAAAAACTCTCACGGGTTTTCTCGAGTCCCTTATCGAGTGACTCCTTTTTCTCTTTATTAAAGAATCCGAATAATCCCATTTTAATTTGCTTTTGGCACTAATAAAAACAGCCTCTTTCGATGGAAAGAAGCTGTCTGATCTGGTTGATTGTCAGAATATTACTTATCTTTCAAGAAATCTTTAATATGGTCATTGTGAACGATCTCTTCTTTAAAAGAGTAAGATCCAGTCACTGGTGATTTCACCATTTTGATCACTTTCGAGAATTCTTTGCCTTTACCGGTTTTCAGTGTAGCAACTACTTTCTTAGCCATGTTATTTTATATTGGGCGGGAGGCCGATTATTTAATTTCTTTATGAAGCGTCATTTTCTTGAGGATAGGATTGAATTTTTTCAATTCTAAACGCTCAGTCGTGTTCTTCTTGTTCTTGGTGGTGATGTAACGACTGGTGCCTGGTTTACCAGAGTTTTTATGCTCTGTACACTCCATAATCACCTGAACGCGGTTACCTTTCTTAGCCATGGTTTAATGTATTATTACCCGTAATTTGGGTCGGCAAAGATACTACGATTATACCCAAAATACAAAGGATTCAGAGGAAATTATGTTATTTACTTGTAATCAATATCTTATATTTAATTTTTCAAGGACAATTAAAGCATATACCTCTATCAATACTCTGATGGGCCACTGATTTATTATGATGATTATGATTTTTTATGATTGTTCACAGAATCACTTTCAAATTTTCAAATTGAACTATTTTCAAATCTTTTACTCTGCCATCATCTTCTCCAACTCCTCAATGCTCCTCGGAAGACTGATGGTCATGATAACGGGATCAGAATCAGTTACGAGAATATCGTCTTCGATGCGCACTCCGATGCCCCACCATTTGGGATCGCAGTTACTGGCTTGGTTGATGTAGATGCCGGGCTCAACGGTCATCACTACTCCTGGAAGTAAGGATTGGTAAGTTCCTGCGTCGTGCACATCTAATCCTAAATAATGCGAAGTGCCGTGCATGAAATAATTTTTTGCTTCTGATTCTTTTTTGATGATGCCTAATTCGACGAGTCCTTTTGCGATGACATCGTAAGCTGCATTGTGAGCGGCTCTGAAATCATTTCCTTTTCTGCATTTTTCGATGCCTGCATTTTGTGCTTGCAATACTAAATTATAAATAGCCTTTTCTTCCGTTGAAAATTTTCCATCGACGGGAATCGTTCGAGTAATATCAGCCGTGTACCCGTGATACTCTGCGCCCATATCAACTAAGAACATATCTTTTGCCTCTAAATTTTTTCGATTATACGTGTAATGTAAAACACAGGCATTACTTCCTCCGCCGCAAATGGAAGGATAACCCATGTATTCGGATCCGCCTTTTTTGGAATAATACTCAATGATGGCTTGAGCTTCGTACTCACTCATGCCGGGCTCGAGTTGCTTGATCATCGCTTTGAAACCATCTATAGTAATGTCCATCGCTTTTTGCATCAAAACAATTTCTTCCTTTGTTTTTATTTCTCGCAGCTTAGCCATCATGGGTTTTAATCCCGATTCATTTACTACTACTTTCGATTTCTTTGCTGCCTCTTGAAAATAATCTACCAAATCGCCTAACTCCGCATTCGCCAAAGGAGAATGATTTGGTTGATTCGGATAGATGGCCATGACTTCGTTTAGTGTGCTCCAGTTTAAGCCAAATTCATGTAGGTCGATGCCTTTATAAACGCATTTAAAACCTAGCATTTGCTTGGCACCATCAATACCTAAGCGTTTGCCGGTCCAAATTTCACTGGATGCATTTCGATCTTGCACAAATAATATTTCATTGGTAGAAACGCCATCAAAAACACGTGGCTCTTTTAAAATGATGAGTGCTGCATTGGGTTCTAAATATCCAGTGAGGTAATAAAAATTGGGATTTTGACTAAACTGATAATCGACATCGTTGTTTCGGTTACGAACGGGATTCGCAAAAAATACAGCAGCAGATTTTTCAGGCATTAGCGCTCTCAACGCTTCTCTATTTTTTTGATGGAATTCTTTCGGAAGACGATCGGCATCGTCCCACTGTGCATGAGCAGCAACGCTCATTAGCACTAAAAAGAAAACCGGTAAACTATATCTCATGCTTCAAATTTAGCACGATACAGTTTACCGGAAGGTATCTTGGAAGGATTTTTACAATCCGCCTTTTACAATGGCACGAGTGATCGCTTCAGTAATACCGATCTTATCGATGGTTTTTAAAGCTGATGTACTCACTTTTAATGTGATCCACTCACCAGTCTCTGGCATAAAGAAACGCTTTGTGTGCAAGTTCGGGTGGAACTTACGACGCGTTTTCGCATTAGAGTGACTAACGTTGTTTCCTGAGATGGAGTGTTTTCCTGTAAGATCGCAAATCTTCGACATAACTATTCGTATTGGGAGGGCAAAGATACATAAATTTCTAAGGATTACAAGTCGGATGCAATAATTGCTTTACGAAGCATATTTAAAGCAGTTTCTGAAGCTACTTGTATGGTTCTTAATCTATTATCTCCCAATAAAACTTTCTTTGCAAATACTTTTCCGGGCAAAGCGATACCAATCCACACCGTTCCAACGGGTTTATCAGGCGTTCCACCTCCGGGTCCTGCGATACCTGAAGTGGCCACGGCACAATCCGTTTTCATGATTCGTTTTACATTTTCAACCATGGCGGTCACGACTTCTTCGCTCACGGCACCATGCTCCAACATCAAGGTTTCAGAAATTCCCAACATCTCAGTCTTACTTTGGTAAGAATACGTAACGGTAGAACCCATGTACCACGACGAAGATCCAGGTACGGAGGTAAGTTGATGAGCGATATATCCGCCCGTGCAACTTTCGGCAGTCGAAATAGTAAGTTTTTTATCAGTCAGCAATTTACCTAACACTTCTTGGATGGTCTCCTCATCAAAACCAAATCGGAAATCAGCTACTCGATGATCTAAATCGCTTACGAGTTGGTCCATCTCCCCTCTTATTTCATCTTCATTTACT
This sequence comes from Bacteroidota bacterium, assembly GCA_031411335.1. Classification (GTDB taxonomy): domain Bacteria; phylum Bacteroidota; class Bacteroidia; order AKYH767-A; family OLB10; genus JAJTFW01. Next base: position 3,595 of record JANOAX010000223.1, on the reverse strand, counting down.
CCAGTAGCACTCAAACGCAAACGCACCATTCCTGCGCCTGGTAAATAGGCAAGCTTAATATGTTTAGGTAAATTATTCTCAAATTCCTCAATCAACTCCGCAAGCACACTCTCCCCTATTCCCTGTGTGAGAATAGATTTATGCAAAATAAATGGAGTTTTGAATCGAGATTTGAGACGGGAAAGAACATGCTTCGACATCAAATGCTTCATCTCATGCGGCACACCGGGCATCGACACATAAATCACATTGTTCTCATCGAACCACATTCCAGGAGCGGTGCCTACTTCATTGCGTAAAGGAGTACAATTGGAAACAATTTCAGCTTGCTTGCGATTGATGGCGGAAACCTCACGCCCTCTCATTTTGAATAAGCGCTCCACGTCTAAAAAAACTTCCTCATTGAAAACCATAGGCGCATTGAAATACTCACTGAGCGTCACCTTCGTTACATCGTCCTTGGTTGGACCCAATCCACCCGTAATCAACACCACCGATGCACGTTGAGAAGCTTCCTTGAGTGCAGTCAAAATATGTTCGCGCGAATCGGACACGGAAGTGATTTGATGCACTTGAATGCCAATATCACTCAACTGCTTTCCCATCCAGGCCGAATTGGTATCAACAATTTGTCCGATGAGGATCTCATCACCGATTGTTATAATTTCTGCTCTTACGGTTGACATCTTAATTACACTAAAATTATTTATGGCAAAAGTAAACAATGTGGCTATCTTGAAATGAATATTTATCGATATAAACTTCAGTAGAATAGCAACCAATTCAAATTAAAGCATGAAGAGAACATGACTTCAAATTTCATTATTAATCAATTGGCAGTATATTTGAATCGTGGCGACAAAAAATCTACCTATGAAAAAAATCCTCCTGCTCATTTTTCTAATCACGAGCGCCTCCTGCAAAAGCCAAATTAATGTCAACAACGTACTTAATTCGGTAAACAATGCTGTTAATGGTAATTTAGGAAATGGTCTATCCAATGCTGACATTACAGCAGGACTCAAAGAAGCCTTAAACGTTGGAACCAAAAATGCAAGTTCACAAGTTTCGAAGGTAGATGGATTTTACAAAAACAATTTGATACGCATTCCTTTTCCAAAAGATGCTCGCGACATGAAAACCACACTCGAAAGAATGGGTATGAAAAAGCAAGTCGCTGCATTTGAAAAACAACTCAACAGAGCCGCTGAAGATGCCGCAAAAAAAGCCGCTCCTATTTTTATGGCTGCCATTACTTCCATGACCATCAACGATGGACTCACCATTTTAAAAGGAAAAGACGACGAAGCCACGCAATATTTACGCAGAGCCACCACAGCTCAACTTGTAAAAGAATTCAGACCCATCATTGCTGCCTCAATGAAAAAAGTGAATGTGACCAAGTATTGGAATCCACTTTTTAGCACTTACAATAAAGTTCCACTCGTAAAAAAAGTAAATCCAAATCTTGATGATTTTGTAACTGAAAAAGCAATTGAAGGATTGTTTATCATGGTAGCGGGAGAAGAATTAAAAATTAGAAAAAATCCAGAAGCGAGAATTTCTGAAATTTTGAAAAAGGTTTTTGGCGGAGGGTGATAATTTGAAAATGGTTTGATTTGATCGCGAAGCTTCGCGATGAAAATGGGCTGGCGCTTTGGCAGAAGGAAAATTAGATTGGAATTGAGCTTTTCGATCTATTTTAGATCTCAGTTTAAACGCAACGTTAGCAGCGATTAGCAGCGGTCGCAAGGAAATCATAAAAAATCATCGCGAGGCTTCGCGATCATAATAAATCAGTGTGCCATCAAAGCATAGATAAAAGCGAAAATTTTATTCTTCGCCAATCCACAAAAACACATCTGATTTAGTTAAGGGTTGTAGATGACCTTTCCATTTAAAATCTTTTAGTCGCATTTGAGTTGGATCGGTTTCCTTTACTGGAAAAAGAGTGGCGTCGGCTTTATTGATGAGCGAAATTTTGCTGACTTTATTTTCCTTGATTCGAATAAGCATATTGCTACAATCGGCCTGATTAACTCCTGTAATCTGCTTCTTTTTGTTGCGGATGTAATAGATGGATTGTCCATTCCCGGTCACGTCAATTGTGCTTAGTTTATTATCTACAAAATAGCCAATCATTTCTCGCCCTTTAATTTGATTGAAACGCAAGGAATCTTCGAAACCTGCAATAAATGAATTCGAATACAAATTCATCCTCTTGATTTCACTTCCCACTAACAACAATGAAATTTTATCGGCGGTAAGTTGATTGTTGTTGCTCCATAAAATTGGATTCGTATAAAACCAAATCGTTGAATCAACAGAACTGTACACCAAAGAATCACATTGCCCTTGCAAATCGGTTTTAAAAATACGAACATGATGGTAGGCGAAGTAGGTTTTTTGTTCGGTAGCGGTGTCCTGCTTCGCATAAAGTGTATCGGCATGCATGTAAAGTGAATCAACATCAAAAACTTTGGTGAGCAATCCATTTCCTGTTACGAATGAAATTCCAGTAATTTCATTGAGCCATGCATAATCACCACTGATAATTACTTTTTGATTGGTATCAACAAGCTGTACATTATTATAAGCGATCCCAATTTTTTCAATACGATCATACAAGATACTGTCACCACTCAATCTATTTTCCTTCGATTCAATATATGCATTCTTGCTGAATCTGGACTTTTCGGTTTTAGTATTGTACCATCCATTCTCGCAGTAAATATGTGCGCTATCGGTTCCCGTACTGTAAATATGCGACGGACCAAAGAAATAGGTGGTAGACGATGGCGTATGATATTTTAATGTATCACTAAACATTTTGTATTTAGGATTCGTAAGCACCACACTATCTTTAAAAAACACCATTCGATCCTTCGAATAATAATATCCTTTTTTACTGGTAAGCACATTGTCCTTATCAACAACCTTCCCTCCTACTTGATAGTTCCCAACATCGTTCTCCGTATCGTATTGCATAGCCGTGGTAGTTAATTCCATTTTTCCATCGGTCATGCGAACTACTTTACCCGTTACATCGGCATTCTTGGTATTGCCATCATAATGGACAAAGTCGCCGTACAATTTTGCACTTGGTCCCTCAATACGAATGGTTCCATACGCATCAATACTATTTGTGCTCTCGTAAAACAAAGCACTGTCGCAATACATATATGTGTTTTCCTGCTTAAAAATAACATCGCCCACCAATCGGCGTACTTCGATGCCATCAATTTTTACACCTTCTAAACTTCCGGCTTGAACAATTTCAATTTGTTTGGCTTGTTGTGCAATAGATGAATTAATATTCCAGCCAAAAATCAGTACAAACAAAAATAGTTTACCGCACTTAATTCGAAGCAGTAAAATATTAGTTTTCATCATGTCAGAAGAATTATTCAATAGGGTAAGAAGAAATTATCTATTCGATTTGAAATTTATTTTTGCGATAGCTCTCATCTATTGAATACATCCATCTAAAAAAAACAAATCAAATTTAGTTACAAATTAAAATGCAACTTCTTTACGCATCAACGTTTGTTTACGATCTGGACCCACCGAAATAATAGTGATCGGAAGTCCGGTT
>JANOAX010000222.1:0-7801 GCA_031411335.1 Bacteroidota bacterium | reverse complement strand
TCAGTTTGAAAATTCAAACTGACCGCTTTTTCGTTCAAATAATTTACAGATTAAATTTAAGAAGCTTTGCGATGCTTTTCTGATGATAGATCCTTTGAATCATTGTTCTCTTTGACGATTGATAAATTCGAAAGCAAGGTTTGTCTATATAAACTGATGAGTTTTTTTGTGGATGCAGACCAACTAAAATCCTTACTTCGTAATAATCCTTTTTGAATGAGTTGAAGTCTTAAATGTTCGTTAAACTCCATCTCCTCTATGCCTTTAGCTATGGATAATGGATCAAATGGATCAACAAGATGAGCGGAGTCTTTAACTATTTCCGGCATGCAGGAACAATTTGATGTGATTACTGGCGTGCCACATGACATGGCTTCAATAATGGGCAGACCAAAACTCTCTCGAATGGAAGGATATAAAAATGCAAAAGCTCGTGTATATAAATCGGGCATATCTTCATGGCTGATATAATTCGTCAAAACTAAGTATTCCTCAAGTCCATTCAAATTATTTTGCTTGATGATTTTTTGAACTTCTGAAAATTTTAAATCAGTCAATACAATCTTTCTTTTCAACGTACCTTTTGTTAAAAGCTTGTGGAAGGCAATGAGTGTATTTTTAGTATTTTTCTTGGGATCAGTATTTCCATGTAAAAGATAATACGATTCATTTGGGAGACTATATTTTAATTTACTGGCCAGTGTACTCTGCTCTGGTTTAGCTGTGAAATTGCTTGAGCAGGCATTGTATATTACTGAAATTCTATTTTTGAAGTGAGGAAGTGCTTTTGTGATCTCCAGTTTTTCTGTTTCTGAAACAGTAAAAATTGTGGATGCTTTTGGTAGTACCAGCGGAACAATCAATTTTCGGTAGGCATTTCCAATACGTTGGTAAAGGGAGCCTCCTTTTAAATTTAAATTTTTTCTAAGGTAAATGATATCATGTAAAGTAATGATTCGCTTGCAATGAACAAAAAGTGGAGAGGTGTTCCCTGTTGAATGCAAAATATCCAAATTGTACTTGATCGCTAAAAAGGGAAGTAAAAATTGCTCTGCAATTGGACTTGGAATACGAGGAAGCTTTATGATTTTTACATTCTCAGTTCCTTCAAGGATAAAATTATCAGAATCTTTGAAGCAAAAAACAAAGTAAGTATTCTCCCGGTCAAGGTACTGAATTCTCTTGATTTGCTCAAGTGCCACAATATCCATCCCATGTTTGTTTTTTCTAAAAATTTTTAACGCCTCTATTCCTATCCTCATTGCTGTTGTTTTACGCGGCCATTTGCATTCTCAGTAGTAGAGAATGATATAATTCTTCATTGTTTTGAATCATCATCTTTAAATCGAATCTTTCTTCCACTGTTTTGCGTGCTGCCTTACCAAATCCATTTCTTAATTCCTTATCATGATGAAGTTTTAATATAGCTTCAGCCAGCGCATGGTGGTCTTTGCATGGAACTAAAATTCCATTTTCTCCACTTACAATAGCTTCCTTAGAACCATCTACAGGAGTAGCAATAATGGCTTTACTCATTGCCATGGCTTCGAGCATTCCAATGGGCAATCCTTCCCAAAGAGATGGTAAAGTATAAATATCAAATGAGTTTAATACTTCTGGAATATCAGTTCTGAAAGGATGGAAGGTAACCATATCACTCACTCCGAGCTTGGTGGCTAATTCAATGCTCTGCTGCTTTAAATCTCCATCTCCAATAAATAGAAACTGAATGTTGCGAGTAACATCGGCAATTTCAGCAATTGCTTTAATCAAAGTAAATGGATCTTTTTGTATGGTCATACGAACTAAAAATCCAACCACTGTCTTATCCTCTTGAATACCAAGTTCACTGCGTATATCTTTGAGTGGTCGTTTCGCATTGAATCGATCTAAATCAATTCCATAATTGATAACCTGACTACGCTTCATGTTGAATCGCTCCAATCCATCTCTTTGATTCGAGTTGGAAACGCTGATGGTACGATCTACCTGATTGGTTAAATATTTTTCTGATATTTCACGCGTCCTTCTAACAGGAAAACTTTGATCTTGATGAAAGCTCCAACCATGTACAGTATAGGCAACAGGTATTCCCAACGATTTTGCTGGGAAAATAGTATTACTTAAAGCACGTGTACCGTGGGCATGTAGAATGTCAATTTTTTCATCAACCAAAATTTTCTTCACCGCTTTGTAAGTGGAAATGTTAAATGGTTTTAAGGTTTCTATTACATGTGTCTTGATCCCTAGTTTTATAAATTGATCTACCATGGGTCCATGAGTAAAGGAGAGTACAATGGGCTCAAAAATGTCTTTGTTTAATCCCTTTACTAAGTCGAGAACATGGGATTCTCCACCTCCAATTTGTCCTTGTCGAATGGTTTCTAAAACTTTGATTTTTTGGAATGTCATTTGAATATTTAATTAGATAGTTGTTTTTTCGAAGTGTGCAGAATGTGGTGTATGTATAAACTGTTTATTGGCTCCTTTTATATTGAGCATAGCTTTGCACATCACCCAAATGGTTTTTGGCATGCTGAAAATTGCTTGTAACATGTCTTTGTTCCAGTAATTTCTTGGAATGGCAATGGCGTAGGCTAAAAAATAAAGAAAGGCTAGCGATACCCATAAAAATGCTCCAGGTAGAATAGAAGGTATCAGAAGGTTTAACATATACATGAAAAATAAAACACCTAAGAGAATAACTTTTGGCACTAATGCATAATGCATCACTTTGTTTGCGTAATCGATTCTTCCTCTTAAAAGATTATAAATACCTCGCATCCAATATTTCTTTAGATACACCATCTGTGCTGCAACCCATCTTGTTCTTTGATTTACAAAAACTTCAGACTTCTGCACTTTTTCATCTAATACAATAGCATCTTCTAAATAAACAATTTGATGGTTGTCATCAATTAGTGTCATTTCAAGTTCTTTGTCAAATCCACCTACAGCATCAATTTCGGACATCACTTGTTTTAAGTATAAATAGGAAAAAGCCATTCCAGAACCAATCACTGAGGAAGAAAGCCCAACGGCAATTTGTCCTTTTCTCATGATGTGATTATTTACTTCTTCTGAAATAGCATCCAAAATGGCATAACGAGTATTTTTATTCTTGGCCATGCGATGTCCTTGAATGGCATAACATCCCGAAACGGCTGCTGCATTTACTCTGTCCAAAAAGTCGATGTGCATAATATTATCTGCATCTAAAATGACTGCTAAATCATAGTGCGTTTCAATTTGATTGAAGGCAGCATTAATCGCTTTTGATTTAGTGCTTTTTTCGAACGAGACTGGAAATAATTGAATGGGTAGTTTTTTTAATTCATCTAAGGTTTTATCTTTTAGCGAATCGGCAATAACAAATACATCATAACGATGTGAAGGGTAGTTTTGCAAAAGTGCATGCTTGGCAGTATTTAGTATCACTTCATCTTCTTTATATGCCGGCATAAACACAGCAATTTTCTTGAATTTATTATTGTTATCGTACTTCTTAGTTCGATAAAAATGTCCAGCAATTGAAAAGAAGAGCGAATAGAGTACAGTGACCATGCAAGTCACAAATAAGAGTAGTGCAATGAGATTGATTAGTGCCATTCGCTTTTAAATTAATGATTCGTTTCTATGAATGTCTTTTGCGGTTATATTCCAAAGTATACCTTTCCAAAATGCTTTAAGCATGTCTGTTTTGCCATGAATGACGTATTGAAAAGTGTTTTTCGGAATAGATACTAATGTGAAGAAGATAATACTAAGGATGAGTTGCATGCCATCTACATTTCTACGTTGATACAATAATCGGTTGCGAGTGAGATAGTAGGTTTTTAACGTGCTTCCTTTGCCTGTCGACATGGATTCTTTGTGATAGATTACAGATCCTGCTTCATACCAAATGGAGAAACCTGCCTTTTTTATTCTTTCACAATAATCCATCTCTTCGTAGTATAAAAAGTAGAGATCAGCCATGAGTCCAACTTTTTCTACCACTTTTCTAGAGATCATCATGGCCGCACCATGTGCTCTACTGGTTTCGTGCGATTGATTGTATTGTCCTGTATCTTGCTGTCCAAATCCAATAGATGTTCCTCTTCCTGTGTATGGATTGATGGGATTGAATCCTGCAAATTGTATAACCCCAGGACTATGGTGAAAAATAATTTTCGGAGAGGCTACACCAATTGTTTTATCATTTTCCATGAGTTCAACTAAGGGCTCTAAAAATCCTGCGTCAACTTCAGTATCGTTGTTTAATAGCAAAAAATAATCTCCGCTAGCTGCATGTAGTCCCAAGTTATTTCCACCTGCAAAACCTAAATTGGATTCGCTACTTATAAATTTAATCCAAGGGTGATTTTTTTGAATGGTACTGGGATCTTCTTTAGAAGCGTTATCTACAACTATTACTTCAATATTAGGATAAGTGATTTGCTTAAGTGATTCTAAAAGTTCACACGTTACAGATGCACCGTTATAATTAATGCTAATTATAGAAACTTTAGGGTATTTTGCTGAATTCATCTTCTTGTTTTAACGAAGCTTTCTTTACAAAAGTTTCTCCTAAGAACATGAATACAAGTGAAAGATAAATGACAGATCCTGTTGGAAATTGTCCGAAAATTTGATTTCCGTAACTGGCAAAGCAAACACCGAAAAAGCCCCCATAAAGGGCTCCAAGCTTGAATTTTAGTTCAGAGTCCTTCATTTTAAAGAGGAAAATAAATCGATTACCAATTAAATAGAGTAACATACATAAGTAAACTGTTAATCCGATAATTCCACTTTCGGCCCAGATCTTTACATACCAGCTATCGAGTGGGGTAGTAGCAAGGAAGGAGCCTGGACTAAAGCGCTGTCCCCAGGATCCGGCCGATCCTATTCCTCCTCCAATGGGGCGAGAAGCTAAATAGATTTTTAACTTTTGTTGATTCTCTAAACGCGCCATGAGGGAGGCATCGTTAGGATCTAAGGCTGTACGCATCCTTCGAACCTGATCGTTGTTTTGACCAATATTAGTAAATTTTAAAATCCCAAATGCAAGAACACCCATGATAAGTCCAGGAACAATAATTTTCATGTTATTACTCACTAAGAAGTATATGGCAAAGCCAGTGATGGCAACAAACAATGCTCCTCGGGTTCCAGAAATAGCCATACCATATAAACTAAGTAAGCTGGTGAATATGTAAAAATATTTTTTTCTTTTTGTTTTGCAAGGACCCATCGCTAAGATTCCAGCAACAACACCAGTATGCGCCTGCGCGGCACCAAATTGACCTGCATCAGAATAAAATGAAAATATTCTCAGTTTTCCAAATAAAAGATGCGTTGCTTTGGCTCCTGAATCTAACCATAACTGCTCTGCAGCATCAACTCCAATTATCATTTGCTTGAGTCCCCAGAATGTTGCGAAAAGAGAAAGCCCAAACCAGATGCTAATGAATTTATCTAAATCTTCTTCTCGATATAGTAATATAAAAGCTAACGGAATGGTAGCTACGAAGTATAGTGATACTCCTCGAACTGCATAAAACCATGCTTCGAAGCTTCGTGCTTCTGGATTCACAATTTCAAATACGGTATAAGCAAACCAAATAAATACAGCCGTCATTAAAGGGCTTTTTACTCCTGGAGACTCTAGGTCTTCATTTGTTCTAAAAAGTACACCAAGAGCCGTGAGAAGAAGAATGATATCGACACCTAATCCAAAAGGTCCATCTATGTAACGTGTGATTCCATTTGCAAAAAAACAAAACACAAACATCGCCCACATTCCAAATCGTGGTCGTGCAATGATGAGTCCAACAAATCCTAGTGCAAAGGGTAAGGCTGCTAAGCCAATCATGGATACGATTCCCCCTTTACTAAAGGTGATACCAAGTACAATGGCTAAAAGTGCCAGTACAATAACCTTTAATACATCTTTTACTTTGACGCTATTAGGATGCGGAATTACCAATCCTCATTAATTTAAATCTGTCTTTAACGGAACGAGCCATATCCATCAACGTATTAAAACCGGTAGTAAGCGTTTCTTTGATGGTATGATTCAAGTACTTTTTCAAGAAGTAATTTCCGAAGATGACTCCAGTTAAAAATGTGAGAATGGAAACAGCAGCAATACTTCCGATAGTTCCAAAATAATGGATCGCAATTAGATCACCAGATACATTCACGATGAGCATGAGAATAACTTTTATGAAATTCAAATAAGGCTTCCCGATAATATCTAAAGTAATTCCGCTGAATCGATCGAGTGGAAGGAAGGCTGCATAAACAGCAAGTATCCGTAATACATGGGCAGATTCAGCATATTGTGCTCCACCTAATAGGACAACTAAAGAGTCGGCAAATAATATACTTCCAAAGATAAATGGAAGTAATATAAAGCTTAGTAAACCGGTGTAACGATAGAAGATTGCCTTTAATTCAAGCTTTTTATCTGGTGTTCTGAATTTAGACATGATGGGCATGGCCGATGCGGCAAAACTTCGAAGTAAAATTTCTATTACTTCAATTAATTTTAAAGGAATACTGTATGAAGCAAGATCACGAGCACTCAACATAAATCCGATAATTAGCGTGTCTGAACTTCTAAGTAAATTGGATCCCATCATGGTTCCCATGCTGAACTTTCCAAAGTTGAATAAATCTAACATCATTTTCTTGGTCGCCAATCGAACGGTTCCAATCATTGACCAACCAGCCCATAGTGAAATGGCGCTAGGAAGTAATCCTGAGAAAATAAATCCAGCCAAAACAATCTCTACACTGCTCGTTTGTGTAATTAATGCGATTAAAATGCAAGTAATAAAGCTGAGTTGATTTAAGAGTCGAATGTATAGTACTTTTTCAAAGGATGACCTAGCTTGTAACAACCAAGCTGCATAATTAAATGGCAATGTAGTGAGCGCTGCAAGCCAATACCAAGAAAGAAATAATTTAAATCCTTCGTTGGTTATTAAATGTGAAAAGAAAATATCAGCGAGGATTGTTACAATCGATAAAATGAGCGTGGTAATGATACTTATGAGCCATCCTGATCCAGCAACTTCACCAAACTGTTCCTTTTCCGAAGAAGCAGCAAATCGAACTAGTGACGTATGAATAATCCCAGCTCGTAATAAGTCGGCGAAAATGTAAGCGGTGAGGAACATAAACCATGCTCCCATATCATCTTTTGAAAGTAACCGTGCAACTAAAGCTAAACTTCCAAACCCAAGAATAGCGTTGGTTATATTTCCAGCTAAAGATAAGGTGTGTTTATTTTTAATAAATTTTCCAATGAGTTTCGACACGATGCTACAGTTTTGTGATTGTAGTTCTTTACGTTCGTCGGAAGTCAAATGTTACGACTCGCTTTGCAATCCTTCTTGCATTGCTTCTTCTTTTAGGAATTTCTCCAATAATGGCTTCCATTCGATCCAAATCAACAAAATTTAATAGGATTACAGGCTGCTTGTCGGTTAAGCTTCTAAATAAGTTTAAAGCTCTCGAATCTGATTCTGACCATACACGTTCAGCGGATAGTAGAAACAAATTGGAATGAACTCCAGAAAGAAGAGTATCTGGAACGGAAAATTTGCTGAGCTCTTCTAACTCGATGATAATAATGTGATAATCTGATTTCTTTATTCCTAACTTCAACAACCAATCAGAAATGTTTTTTGCACTGTTAAAATTTTCATCATGAGTGTAATGCTGTCCTTTCACTTTAATTGGGTTGTCAAAGGTCAAATCGCTTGTACTTAAGTATAAAATTGAACTATAGTATTCTGTAAATTTATTGACA
>JANOAX010000221.1:0-22002 GCA_031411335.1 Bacteroidota bacterium | reverse complement strand
AACGCATACTGGATTAGAAGAAGCTACCGCAACCACGGAAGGAAGATTAGCCGTGTTAGCAGTGACTTGTATAGCAGCCGATGTAGCGGTGCATGTAATTGTACTTACCGATTCTGTTATTCTGCGATACCAAGTTGTTGTTGTGATTCCAGCGGGTGGATCATAACTAACTAAAGTAGCTCCACCAATTATAGAAAATCCGGTTGATGCACTCGTTGTACTTTGTTCCCATTTGTAATTTATTGTGCCGGGTCCAGAGCCAAGTACAACATTATTAATTTGCGCAGGATCGCTACCTACACAAAGAGATTGTGTCCCACTAATACTTCCTGCGGTTACACTGACAACAGAGATAACGGCAGTATTGTTGGAAGAAATAGTACTTGAACAAATGGTACTTCCGCTTCCGGATGAAATATTTGTAATTGTAATGTTTGTGTTGCCACCGTTGGCGAGAACACCTGTGTTAAAAGATGCTGTCCCTGCAGAACTCACAGTAAACGATGCAGTGATTCCAGTTCCTGAGTTTGCACCAGAGAGATTATAGGTAATAGAAAAAGAACCAACAGGCAATTGTGCCGATGATCCAGTTAAATTTATTGTAGCCACACTTCCGGGGCAAATAGCAGCAGCAACTGCTGTGCTAGTTAATCCATATGTTGGGCAAGTATAAGTTACGTTTACTCTTCCGTTGGCACCGTCTCCTCCGGTTTCACTTCCAAAATTTCCGGAGCGAACTCCGCCACCACCACCACCGGGAATGGTTCCATCAAACCCACCTCCATTGCCACCTGTTCTTCCGTTTCCTCCATTTCCACCACCTGCTGGTGCTGTTGCGCCATTTTGGTTGGTAGCATTATTTCCAGTGGCCGCTGTACCTGCAGATGATCCGCCACCGCCACCATTATTACCATTACTTCCTCCGGCTCCATTTCCTCCAGCAAATTTTACATCGCCAATGGAAGATCCTAAAGATCCACCATTTGCTCCTGAAGCAATATTATTTGCAACTGTGCTTCCACCTTTTGCTAAAACAGTTGTATTAGAGCTAAACCAAGAGTCACCCCCAGGATTGGAATTCGAAGTGCTTCCTGTCCCCACCGTTACAGTGTAAGTAGTACCTGCGACTACGGTAAAAGAATTTTTCTTGGCATAAGCGCCACCACCGCCGCCTCCGGTTTCAGTGCCGTTTATAAAAGTTGAACCTCCTCGGCCACCGCCTCCCCAACATTCAATCGTGACTGAAGTTACTCCAGCTGGAGCTGTCCACGTCGAAGTGCTCGAAAACGATTGCGTCGTTTGAGCATAAATGGTTGTTTGTTGAAATAGAAGTGCAAGTATTATTAAGAAATACTTGATTGAAAATCCGAAAGGTAGCTTACTAGCCTTTTGATTTCTCATTAATCTTGGGGTAAAATTAGATTTCATGGGAATTAAGTTTAACTCGCAATTACCAAATTATTTTTTCGAGTAGTTGAAAAATTGTTGTGAATTGTTAATAAAAGTTGGCGAAACCCATTTTTTTTTTGGCAAAAGATAATCCCTAAGATTAGGGGTATTGGAGTAGGAAAAGTAGAATGAACTATTATGTCGAATTACTTAATAATTTAATTTTTAGCTTTTTATAATATTTGCAAATTATTGAAAGGCCACATTCATTACATTTTGGCTTCGCAGCAACACAAACATACCTCCCATGCAAAATAAGCCAGTGGTGGGCGAGTGGAATAACTTCTTCTGGTAGATTTTTGACTAATTGCTTTTCGGATGCTAAAGGAGTTTTTGCATTTGAAGTAAGACCTAGCCGAGCGGAAACTCTAAAAACATGCGTGTCAACAGCCATAGTTGGTTGATTATAAACTACGGATGCAATAACATTTGCAGTCTTTCTTCCCACGCCTGGCAATTGAGTTAATTCTTCAATTGTGGATGGGACTTCGCTGTTGAAATTATGTACAAGCATTTTCGCCATTCCAGCAAGATGTTTTGCTTTGTTGTTCGGGTAACTAATGCTTTTAATAAATGGAAAAATTGCATCGCTATTAGCAGATGCTAAGTGTTCGACCGTAGGAAATTCTCTGAATAGAGCAGGGGTGACTAAATTGACTCTCTTGTCTGTGCACTGAGCAGATAAAATGACTGCTACTAAAAGCTCATAAGGATTCTTGTAAATTAATTCCGTTTCTGCATCCGGACGATGTTTTAGAAAATAGTCGATGAAATATTGATATCGTTCCTTTTTAGTCATAATAGATAAAGCCGCCTGTAAATATATTACAAGCGGCTTTAATTTGTCTTTACTTCTTAGGCGGTTGCCTTTTTGTGAAGTGGTGCCGTCAGCATTGCATAACTGAGGATAGAATTAATACTAGATTTAGAGGCATGCATTAAACTGTGATCGATCAGATCCCTAGCTGCTGCCATCGAGTAAAATTCTTCGGCAATTTCTTCATCATGATCAATGGCCTTTTGAACCATTACTGATTCGGTGATTTCGGTTTCATTGTACAAGTAAAGAACTAAATGATTTAGAGTAATAGTTTCGTTCATAGGCTCTGTTAAGATTTAACAAGCCTTTAACGTAAATTTATTCTCGGTATTGTTTACATACTTAATACAAGTTGCTTTTCTTGAATTAATTTTCGAAGATTGATCAGAGCATAACGCATACGGCCAAGTGAAGTGTTGATACTCACGCCAGTAGCATCTGCAATCTCTTTAAAACTCATGTTAGCAAAATGACGCATGATGACTACCTCTCTTTGATCATACGGCAGCTGTTCGATCAAAGCACGCACTGTTGTTTGAATTTGATCGGCAATCATTTTGTCTTCTATGTTTGTGTCTTCCAACGGAAGAGTATCAAACACAGAATATTCATCCGTATCATAAACCATAGGCATCCGCTTCAAACTTCTGAAGTGATCAATCACTAAATTGTGACTAATGCGAAGTACCCAAGAAAGAAATTTTCCTTCTTCGTTATAATTTCCAGATCGGAGGGTTTTAATGACCTTTATAAAGGTCTCTTGAAAAATGTCATTCGCCAAATCACGGTCTTTTACCAGTAAATAGATGCTGGTGAAAATCTTACGTTCGTGTCTGACAATTAGTTCTTGCAATGTATCTTCATTTCCTCTAAGAAATTCTGATACGAGTTCTTGGTCGTTTCTTGGGTCTTTACACATAGTTCCTCCCCTTTTTCAAGGTGATTAAATTGTTAGAATTACAATTGATTAAGTGTAAAGATTTGGACCTATAGGCTAATTGTTTTTTTTGTGAATGAAGGGTTATCGATTTAAACGAAAATTTATTTTAGATATTGTGCTGACTTTTATTAATACTCAAATATACTGATTATTGTTCCTCCTTGCAAGAATAATGCCTGATAAATATCAATTTCACCGTATTTTACACGAGCATGACGAATCCGCGTCTTTGTAATAATTATTTTCGCCCTACATGAAAAAAGTTAAGAATCTAATCGTACTTGCAGTTAACCTATTGTTTTTTAGTGCTTATGTAAATGCTCAAGCACCTGTTAAAGGACCAGAATTTAATACAACAACACTTCTATATAAAGGAGAAGAAAAGCACCTTTCCAATGTTCGACAATTAACCTTTGGTGGTGACAATGCCGAAGCTTATTTCAGTTTTGATGGAAAAGCAATCACTTTTCAAGCTAATAACACGGCATGGGGAACTAAATGCGATCAAATTTATTATTTCGATTTGACAGCAGGAGATATGAAGCCAGGTGCTCCACAGTTAATTTCAACAGGGCGAGGTCGAACTACATGCTCCTATTTTATGCCCGACAATAAGCAGATCCTTTATGCCTCAACACATGAGGGAAATGATGCTTGTCCACCAGTGCCAGAAAAAAGAGAAGATGGAAAATATGTTTGGGCAATTTATCCTGACTTTGATATTTTTGTGAGTGATCTTGAAGGAAAGATCATTAAGAAGCTAGTAGAAGGTCCAGGGTATGATGCAGAAGCTACCGTTTCTCCAGATGGAAAATCTATTGTTTTTACGAGTATTCGAAGTGGAGATTTGGAATTATATACCATGAATATAGATGGGAGTAATGTAAAGCAAATTACAACTGAATTGGGATATGATGGAGGAGCCTTCTTTTCTCCTGATAGTAAAAAATTAATTTTCCGATCGTCTCGTCCAAAAACAGAAGAGGAGATAGCAAATTATAAAAGTCTACTCGCTGAGAATTTGGTTCAGCCAACACATATGGAATTGTATGTTTGTAATGTAGATGGATCTGAACTTAGAAAAATTACAGATCTCCCTAATGCAAGCTGGGCACCTTTCTTTCATTCCTCTGGCGAAAAAATTATTTTCTCATCAAATCACCCATCAAAAAGAGGATTGCCTTTTAATCTTTGGATGGTAGATGTCGATGGAAAGAATCTTCAACAAATAACTTTTGATTCAATGTTTGATGCATTTCCTATGTTTTCCCCAGATGGAAAGCAACTTATTTTTTCTTCAAACAGAAATAATAATGGTACGCATGAAACTAATCTGTTTATTGCAAACTGGAAAGATTAATTTTTCTTGGTAACTGATTTAAGTTGTAATAAATTCATTGGATTAATTCCTAATCCATGAATGTTATTTCTAGTTAATCGAATTACTTTATCATAGTAAAGAATGATGACAGGCGATTGTTGCATCATCTCGGCGTCCATCTTTTTGAAAAGATCAAAACGAATAGAGTCATTTGTAGTTCGCATCGATTCATTGTATAAAGCATCAAACGTTTTAGAAACAAAATGTGTATAGTTGGGACCTAAAGGCGCTTTGTTTGTTGAACGGAATAGCGACAAATAATTTTCTGCATCTGCATAGTCCGCAATCCACGATCCTCTGAAAAAAGCGAGTTGTTGCTTAGCTACCATCTGTCGATGCTGAGCGGCTTGATTGATGTCTAATCTTATTTTGATACCAATATCGGCCAATTGTCCTTGCATGTATTCGCAAAGGTCTTGGTAAGCATGCGTAGTACTCATCGCAATCTCTGGTAGTCCTTTTCCTCCAGGATATCCCGCCTCAGCTAATAGTTTCGCAGATAAATTAGGTTGATAATTATACCCGTCAACACTTATACTAT
This sequence comes from Bacteroidota bacterium, assembly GCA_031411335.1. Lineage (GTDB taxonomy): Bacteria > Bacteroidota > Bacteroidia > AKYH767-A > OLB10 > JAJTFW01. Next base: position 16,871 of record JANOAX010000221.1, on the reverse strand, counting down.
CAAATCCGGGAACGCCAATTGGAACAATACCTCCTGTGCCTGGAGTAGCCATTCCATTCCTTAAGTACTTGATCATTTTGGCTCGGTCAAATCCGTAGTTGATCGCTTTTCGAATTCGTATATCATTAAGTGGATTTGATTTCATCATAGGTTGCTGATCGTCCATCAAAATTCCGAGGTATTCTGTGTTTAAGTAAGGAGATGTTTCTAACTTGAATCTTCCTTTGTACTTGGGTCGAAGCATTCCTTCGTTCGTAAGCAAATCATCTTTGTAACTCGCATCAAGCCCTGAAATAAAATCCAGTTTCCCCTTTACAAATTCTAAAAAGGCAGTTTGTTTATCACTAATAAAACTAATGACAATGGCATCTAGAAAAGGTAATGTTTTTCCATCTGCACTTTTTTCGAAGTAGTTAGGATTTTTATGAAGTATTAAAGCAGTTCGATCAATCCACTCATGAAAAATAAAAGGTCCAGTTCCCACAGGATGTTTTCGGAAATCTTTCCCGTAATAGGCAACCGATTCTTTGGGAACTACTGCACAATAAGAAGAAGCAAGCAAGCCCAATAGTGGAGGAAAAGTTTGATGCAATTGAATGGTAAAAATAGAATCGTTCTCAGCTTTGAATCCGATGGTCTGTCCATTTTCATCTTTAAGCACCGACTGAAAAACCCAACTTCCTGGAGAAGCTAGTTTTTCGGAACAAATTCGATTGAAGCTGTACACAAAATCATGGGCATTAACCATTCTATTATTAGGAATGGATGCATCTTTATGAAAAGAAACATCTTTTCTTAAATAAAAGGTATATAACTTTCCATCTTCACTAATTTTCCAATGTGTAGCAATGCAAGGCTTAGGAATGAGTTTGTCATTTAACTGAAGCAATCCATTGAAAAGATGGTTGCACGCCCAAATATTTGCTTGGTTACTGGTGTAAGCCGGATCAAGTGAAGTGATTCCAGAAGATTCATTGTACCTGAATACTTGAAGGTTAGACTTCTTCTTGTCCAATTCAGAGCAAGCCGAAAGGAGAAAAATGAAACACAATACAGAGAAGAGACGATGGATCATAATAGGGCAAAAATAATAGGATTGTACTATTAAAGATGATTAATAAGAGGGTCCTATTGATTTTATTCAACAGAAGCACATAAAAGCCTTATTCATTATCTTTGCACCCGAATGAAAAAGGTGGCCTTCCATACCTTGGGGTGTAAGTTGAATTTTTCGGAGACTTCAACCATTTCCCGTCAGTTTAGAGCTGCAGGGTGGAGTAGTGTGGAGTTTCCTCAGCCAGCGGACGTTTACATTGTAAATACGTGTTCTGTGACAGAAAATGCCGATCGCGAATGTAGAACGATTGTGAATCGTGCCATGGCTGCCAATCAAGAAGCTAAAATTATTATTGTTGGTTGTTATGCTCAGCTCAAACCGAATGAAATTGCAACTATTCCAGGTGTGGACTTAGTTTTAGGTGCAACCGAAAAATTCAACGTATTGAATTTTCTTTCTGGATTAGAGAAACAAGAGAAAGCCCAAGTAATGGCATGTGAAGTATCAGATGCTAATATGTTTGTAAGTGCATGGTCAGATAGCGAAGAAAGAACAAGAGCATTTTTAAAAGTACAGGACGGCTGTGATTACAATTGTTCTTTTTGCACCATTCCGTTGGCGCGCGGAAAATCGCGAAGCAATACTATTGATAATGTTGTTGGGCAAGCGAAAGATTTGGTAGCAGCAGGAATTCAGGAAATCGTATTGACAGGTGTGAATCTGGGCGATTTTGGAATTATTGATGGGCAAGATAATCATGAATATCATTTCTTTGATTTGGCAGTTGCCCTCGATCAAATTGAAGGATTGAAGAGAATTAGAATTTCTTCTATTGAACCGAATTTACTCTCAAAAGAAGTGATTGAATTAGTAGCCGCTTCCGGAAAATGGATGCCGCATTTTCATATTCCCTTGCAAAGTGGTTCAGATGAAATTTTAGGATGGATGCGTAGACGCTACAAAAGTAGTTTGTATGCGGACAAAGTTAATCTCATTAAGAAGTTGATGCCACATGCATCCATTGGCGTTGATGTGATTGTTGGTTTTCCGGGTGAGACAGAAGAGCACTTTATGGAGACATTTAATTTTTTGATGGATTTACCGGTAAGTTATTTTCATGTATTTACCTATTCTGAAAGAAATAACACGTTAGCAAAAACGATGGCGCAAGTGGTGCCCATGAATGTTCGAAAAGAAAGAAATAAAAAGTTAAGAAGTTTATCTGCCAAGAAGCTTCATGATTTTACAGTTCAGCAAATTGGAAATCGTTACCCCGTTTTGTTTGAACATGAAAATAACAACGGCGTGATGCATGGATATACTTCAAATTACATTCGAGTAGAATACCCTTATGATGAAAATTGTGTAAATAAAGTGATCGATTGTGAGTTGGGAGAGTTCTCTTCGTCTGGACTTGCAAATGCAATCCCCGTTTTAGTGTAACTCCAATTCGAATTTAATTAACTATGTATCCTACCATCTCCGACCTGATTCTTGATCTCTTTGGAATTAATATCCCACTCCCCATCCAAAGTTTTGGGTTTATGATGGCGATCGCATTTCTCGTTGCAGCTTTTACGCTTCAATTGGAAATGAAAAGAAAGGAGAAGGAAGGTTTGATTTATTCTTTTACGAAAAAAGTTGTAAAAGGGAAGCCAGCATCGAAAGGAGAATTAATTTCATCTTTTTTGATTGGCTTTGTCTTAGGATATAAGTTGAGTTATGCATTTTTAAATTATGATTTGTTTGTTCAGGATACTCAAGGGATTTTACTTTCTTTAGAAGGAAATTTTTTAGGCGGATTGCTTATTGGTGGTGTGATGGCTTTTATGCAGTATCGTGAATTTGAAAAGTTGAAATTACCAGAGCCCGTTACTGAAGTTGTAGAAGTTCATCCTTATGAGCTGGTTTCAAATATTACCATTATTGCTGCTATAAGCGGGATTTTAGGAGCTAAAATTTTCCATAATCTGGAAAATCTGCATGAGTTTGAAGTGGATCCCATAGGAACACTTTTTTCATTTAGCGGACTTACCATGTATGGTGGTTTGATTGTGGCTACCATTGCGGTAATGCGTTACAGTTATAAGCATGGAATTCATCCCATGGTGATTGCTGATACTTGTGCGCCTGGACTTATGCTTGCCTATGGCGTTGGCCGAATCGGTTGTCATGTTGCAGGGGATGGAGATTGGGGAATCGTAAATCTTGCTGCAAAACCTGATTTTTTATCATGGATGCCTAATTGGATGTGGTCGTATAATTATCCTCATAATGTAATTGGAGATGGTATTCCGATTCCTGGTTGCGAAGGTCGACATTGTATGGTGTTACCTGATCCCGTATTTCCAACGCCACTCTATGAAGCCATCGCATGTATCTTATTGTTTGTTGTGTTGTGGAGGTTGCGAACTTATTTTGTAAATCCTGGTCAGTTGTTTTCAGCTTACTTATTACTAAATGGAATGGAACGATTTGCTATTGAGCAAATAAGAGTGAATAATAAATTTGAAATTGCTGGGTTTATCCTAACTCAAGCTGAAGTGATAGCACTTGTATTGATAACTCTTGGTGTTGCTGGACTCATTTACTTTAAAAATCACCTCATTAAAAATGAACGCAGAGCAATTAGATAAACTTTTGGAAGATGCCCGTGTAGTGGTTGATATTGCTGTTCATTTTTTGAAAAGTGAACAAAGAGTTTTTAGTAACGACGTGGTAGAATACAAAGGATTTAATGATCTTGTTTCTTATGTCGATAAAACAAGTGAAGAAATTCTAGTGAATGGATTACAGAAATTAATTCCAGATGCTGGTTTCATAACTGAAGAAGGTACTCTTACATTAAAAAATCGTGATTATGTTTGGATCATTGATCCACTAGATGGGACCACTAATTTTGTGCATGGCATCCCTTGCTATTGCGTGAGTGTTGGATTAACCTATAAACAAGAGTTGATTCTAGGGATCGTACACGAAGTGAATTTGGATGAATGTTTTTATGCCCGTAAGGGTGGAGGAGCGTTTCTAAATGAGGAGAAAATTAAAGTGTCTGAAACTCCTAGCTTAAGTAAGTCGTTAGTTGCAACAGGGTTTCCTTATCATGATTTTAAACAAATGAAGGAGTACATGGAGGTGTTTGATTTCTGTATGAAAAATTCGCAAGGTCTGCGCCGATTAGGTTCAGCCGCTGTCGACTTAGCTTATGTAGCTTGTGGTCGATTTGAAGTGTTTTATGAATACGGCTTAAATCCTTGGGATATCGCAGCAGGAGCCATTATTGTACAGGAAGCAGGTGGGCAAGTGAGCGATTTTAAAAATGAAAATAATTTTCTTTTTGGTAAAGAAATTATCGCTAGCAACTCCTCGATTCATCATGAATTTCAGAAAGTAGTTGCTCAATCATTTCAATAGATAAATTATTCTGCTTGTTTTTGTGCTTGTGTTTTATGTTTTAGCACTTTGGCTTCGATATAGAATATAATTTCTTCAGCAATATTTTTACACTGATCGCCCACTCTTTCTAATTTTCGAATGGTACTCAATAAATAAAGACTTTGGTTGATGCGTTCAGTATTTGCACGAATAAAATCAGATACTGCCTGATTAGCATTTAAATTGATCTCGTCTAAAATTTCATCCTTCTTAAAAACACTTCTCGCTAATTTGGTATCTTCTTTATCAAAAGCTTCCATTACTTCCTGAAGAATGATGATGCTGGTATCAAACATTTCTACCAATCGAGAAGTTTCTAGAAGAGATTTTTCTGGTTCGAGTTTTATGTTCAGAACAAACTGACAAATACCTTCAGCAATATCTCCAATACGTTCAAGGTTGGAATTAATTTTCAAACAGGCAAGCACAAAGCGAAGGTCAATCGCAACCGGATTGAAAAGCGCAATGATGTTTTCACAGTCTCTATCAAGTTTTAATTCGAAACCATTTACTCTTTTTTCATTAACAAGAACTTCTCTAGCCAAATCTTTATCCAATTGAATTAAAGAAACTTTAGATTTTTCCAATTGAGACCTTACGAGAGTAAACATCTCGAGCATTTCACTTTTTAAATTTTTTATTTCACTATCTAAATGAGACATGGTAGATTAATTATAAATTTTGTTATTCAATTACTCTATTCAATTTTTTTAACCGAAGCGACCTGTAATATAATCCTGTGTACGTGTATCGCTTGGGTTCATAAATATTTTTTTAGTTGTATCAAACTCTACCAATTCTCCTAGATAGAAAAAAGCCGTTGTATCGCTAACGCGGCCAGCTTGTTGCATATTGTGTGTAACAATAATGATGGTATATTGGGACTTTAGTTCATAAATAAGTTCTTCGATTTTTGCAGAAGAAATGGGATCAAGTGCTGACGCAGGCTCATCCATAAGTACCACAGATGGTTCGGTTGCAATTGCTCTAGCAATACACAATCTTTGTTGTTGCCCTCCGGATAAAGCAAGTGCTGATTTTTTTAAATTGTCTTTTACTTCGTCCCAAAGTGCCGATTGACGTAAAGCCCTTTCGACTGTTTCATCGAGCAAATTTTTATTGTTAACACCTCTGATTCGTAATCCATAGATTACATTTTCATAAATGCTCTTCGGAAAAGGATTTGGTTTCTGAAAAACCATGCCTACTTTTTTTCGAAGATCTTCAACACGCATATCGTTCCTGTAGATATCTTTTCCATCGAGCAGAACATCGCCTTCCTTTCTGAATCCTTCTATCAAGTCATTCATTCTATTGTAAAGACGAAGAAAAGTAGATTTGCCACAACCTGATGGACCAATAAAAGCAGCTACTGAATTCGCATCAATTTCCAAACTCACATTCTTTATGACGTGTGTTTGGTCGTAGAAGACGTTCACATTTTTTGCAATCAGTTTTTTACTCATATACTTCTCGAATGTACGCTGTTTTTACCATTTTATTTTTTTCTGCCACTTATTCCTGAAATAAATCGCTATACCATTCATTAAAAATGTTACGATTAATAATATAACGATCGCAGCTGCTGCGTTTATAACAAACCCTTGCTGAGGACGCGATGCCCAATTATAGATCTGAATTGGCAATACAGAAAATTCATCGAGTGGAGTAGAAGGAGCGAAAGGAACATAAGCCAAGGCTCCCACTACAATAAGTGGTGCCGCTTCACCCACAGCTCTGGAGAGAGCCAAAATGACTCCAGTAAGTATTCCTCCTCCTGAAGCAGGAAGTACCTGATACCATATGGTCTGCCATTTTGTAGCACCTAAAGCAAGAGACGCTTCTCTTAAACTTCTTGGAACAGCTCTAACAGATTCTCTAGTTGAAACGATAATAATCGGTAGAATTAGCAGAGACAATGTTAAAGCACCTGTTAATACACTTTGCCCTAATCCCATTACCCGAGCAAAAATTTCCAATCCAAGTAATCCATAAATTATGGAAGGGATTCCAGCTAGATTTGTAATATTAATTTCAAGGATAGCAGCGAAACGATTTCTTTTACCATACTCTTCCAAATAAAGTCCCGCAAAAACGCCTAGCGGAATAGCAATGATGGCTGTAAGGAATAGGATCCAGCAGGTGCCCATCAATGCAGTAAATATTCCGGCTTTTTCTGGAAAGCGAGAAGGTAAATTGGTTATGAATTCCCAACTGATTCTGTCGACTCCTTTTAAGACAACATCTCCCACAAAAATGGCTAGCATAAATAAACCAAAAAAGGTGCAAAAAACACCGAAAACCATGAAGGCTTTATCCTTAAATCGGTTAATGCTGATTTTATTCATACTTCTGTTGGTATTTTTTCTTAAACCAGAAGCTTAAGTTGTTTAACGTAAACGTTAATACAAATAATGAAATTCCTGCAGCAAATATCGTTCTGTACTCTAGTGAACCGTGAGGTACATCTCCCATACTAATTTGAACTATGTATGTAGTAATTGTTTGAATCGGCACAGTGGGATCAAGAGTCATATTCGGTTGCATTCCCGCAGCAATTGCAACAATCATTGTTTCACCCACTGCACGAGAAATTGCCAGTATAACGGAGACGATAATACCCGATGAGGCAGCAGGAACAAGTACATTAAATGAAGTTTGTAATCGCGTAGCACCTAGTCCATACGATGCTTCACGTAGCGACTTTGGCACAGCATAAAGTGCATCCTGACTCAGTGAAGAGATTAGTGGAATGATCATAATGCCCATTACAAAACCGGCGCTTAATGCATTGAAACTTGAAAGCGAAGGAATGAAATTTTGCAAGAAAGGTGTAACTACTGTGAGTGCAAAATACCCGTAAACTACTGTAGGAACTGCTGCTAATATTTCAAGAATAGGTTTGATACGTGTGCTAAAAGAGGATGGTGCATATTCATTCATATACACTGCAATGGTTAGTCCAATAGGAAGGGCAAAAAAGATCGCAATAAACGAAGTGAGAATAGTTCCAGTGAGTAGAGGTAGAATTCCAAAATGTTTATCGCTAAATAAAGGTGTCCATTGCGTGTCCGTTAAAAAATCAACTAGAGATACTTCATTAAAAAATTGGATAGTTTCTGCTCCAAGCGTGTATAAGATACCGGCAGTGATCAATACAGTCATTGCTGCACATAGTGCAAGAAATGAAACAATGACTTTCTCCGGGATTTTCATGAGTAGACAATAAAGCCCGACAAAGATAGTTTGACGGGCTTAATATAGATGAAGTGAATGTTATTTCTTTGAGGAGTGGTACTGAAGAAATTTAGCTTGTTGTGTTTTGTATTCTTCTGGACGCAATGGAACAAAACCAACTGCCTTTGTTAATTCTGAAGCATTGGCCAAATAGAAATCAACAAACGAAATAGTTTCAGGACGTTGTACTGCTTTGGAGTTTACATATATGAATAACGGGCGTGATAAAGGAGAATAACTTTTATCAAGTACTGTTTCTTGTGTTGGTAATATACCACCTTTCCCATTCGCATCGTTTTGATCATCAACGGGAACGGCTTTCAATTTCGCTTTATTCTCTTCAAAGTAGGCTAAGCCAAAGAATCCAAGAGCAAATTTATCACCTGAAACTCCTTGAACTAAGACATTGTCATCTTCGCTACCAGTATAATCTCCACGGCTAGAATGACTCTTGCCTACAATCACTTCGGTGAAATAATCGTAAGTACCCGATTCAACTCCAGCTCCATATAAATGAAGTTCTTCTTTTGGCCATTCAGGACGAATTTGGTTCCAATATTTAATTTTACCCTGCGCTTCTGGTTCCCAAATTTTCTTGAGTTCAGCAACTGTGATATCCTTTACCCAGTCATTTTGTGGATTTACAGTAACCACAAGACCATCATATCCAACTTCCAATTCAATGTAATCAATGTTATTCTCTTTACAAGAAGCAATTTCTTCCTCTTTTATACTTCTTGAAGCATTATTAATATCAATTTCGCCTCTCGAGAATTTTTTAAATCCCCCACCTGTACCTGATAAACCAACTGTTACTTTAACATCTGGAAATTCTTTACGGTACTCTTCTGCAACAGCTTCAGTGATTGGATAAACAGTACTAGATCCATCCGCACTAATTGAGCCACTAAGTGTGCTTTCTTTTTCTGCTTCAGTACTTTCTGATTTTTTTTGACCACAAGCAGCTACAAGAGCTATTGAGACAAGGAGAATTAATTTTTTCATTGTTTTCTATTTACAGTTTAATTGATTGTTAACGGAATGATGAAGTAATAAATAAAGTTCTGATTTACAGTTTTTTCTGATAAGAATCAATGTAAATTCACGTTGCAAATAGATTAAGAAATTGTTAAGGAGTTATTTCTCCAATGTTAAGTTTATGTTAACAAAAAAGCCCTCAATTTAGAATTGAAGGCTTTTAAAGGAAGGAAAAGCTAAAAGTTGATTAATATGCAGTATTTTGTGGATCCCAGTTGGCCCAACCTTGTGTCCAGTTGGTAGTTCCAAATGCGCCTCTGAATGTTACTTGTTGAAAGCTTGATAAGTTCATCCCTGTGAAATCGGCACCACTAAGTAAAGGTGATCCACCAACTGGTAGGAAATCTGGGGTGGATGCATAAGGATCTGTAGTTAAATTTGCATTGGTATATTGAATGCTATTTCCAAAAGTAATATCATTGAACCAAGTGCTAATGTTAAATGTAGAACCACTTGCTACTGCTAATGGAGTATTGCAAGATGCAATAATGTTGTTTTTAAATTGCAAGTCAGATGCTGAAGCACTGTTTTCGCAGTTTGTACCATCAATTAATAAACCAACTGGATAACCTGAAATTAAAGAGTTGTAAATGCAAGTTTGAGTATTTCTACGAAGATGTACTCCTCTTTTGAAATTGGAATTTACAGACAAACTCGTGTCTTGTTTTGGTCCAAATATGCTGATGTTTGAAAAGATTGCTTTTGTGATTGGAGTTACTGTAGATCCTGCAGCATCATTGTCAGATTCAAAACCATTAGATCCTGATACATCCGCAATATTAGCATCTCTTAATACAACTCCAAATTGTATTTTACCTGTATAACCATTGTCTGTATCAAAATCATCGTCTGTAGATTTATAAGCAATGATATGTTTTAAATTTACGTTGCCGCCAAACATTTCATACGAATCATCTCCACAAAAGGAAATTTGAATGTAGTCAATTATAGTAGCACTACCTACACCACCTAGAGTTAATCCATTAATTTCTTGATTGGGTTGAAAAGGGATTCCTGCATATTCAATACGTACATATTGCATTGATCCAGAATTGTCGGAAGCATTGGTTCCACCATATAAAGCATCAGGTCCACCTTCAATTTGTCCTTCTCCACCAGGTAAATTGATTGGTGCTTTTCCACAGATAATGATACCACCCCAATCACCAGGATTTCTTGATCCAATAGCTTCTGCTGATGTGAAAATAATAGGATCTGCAGCAGTACCTGTTGCTTGTAATTTACCTCCGCGTTTAACGATTAAAGTCCCCTTTGTAGTTTTATCACCTTTTATAATAGTTCCTGGTTGAACGGTTAATGTACCGCCATCTTCTACATAAACAAATCCTTTTAAAAGATATTTTTTGGTGTTCAGGAAGGTGTAGTTTTGATTGCTGCTTCCTTCAACTTGTACTGTACCATCCGATAAAACGGTAGTTGTAAAGTTTACAACATTGCCAGGTGTAGTGCCATCTTTATTTTCATCCTTTTTGCAAGCGCTTAAAAGGGTTAAAGTCACTACTGATAATAATAACAGTTTCGATTTAATCTTACTTAAATTTTTCATTTTATTTTATATTAGTTCCAGTGCAATATTACAGAGCTGTTGTGTTGTTACTGTTATCCCAATTTAAAGTAATTATTAAGATAAAAAAAGCGGAGTCTACTCTACGAGTAAACTCCGCGATCAATAAATCATCAACTAATATCTTACAACAAATCCTAATGTATAGTATGTGCCACGTTTGTAGCTATAAATCAATTCGTCTTTTGAGCTAATTTTTCCATTTTCATTGGAGTCTTGTCTTAAAACCACTGCTTGATTAAGCAAATCTTGAACCCCTGCTTTAATTTCGAAATTTTTTCCGATGTTTTTTGTAACAGAGAAATCAATAACGTTTCTTGGGAGTTCATACACATCGGGTGTGCCTTCTGTTCCTACAACAAATAATCTTTCACCTATGATATTGTATTGAATATTGCATTGTAGTTTGTGTGTAGAATTATTATAGTAAATTCCGGTGTTCACTACATACGGAGATTGACCCATCATAATTCTAGATTTCTTTTGTCCTACTGCTTCGTCGCCAAGTTGTACTCGGCTGTAAATATAGGAGGCATTCATCCCCACCGAAAGCATACTGAAGAATCCTGCTTTGAAAACGGGTTCTAACGATTTTCTAACTTCTAATTCTAGACCTGTGCTATAAGCAGTAGGTGCGTTTTTGAAGATGAAATTTCTGGTACCACCCGAACCAGCGCCTGGTTTGAAGTATTGTTCAATGGGATTCGTAAATGATTTGTAAAATACTCCCACTGAAATTAACTCTCCTGCTGATGGATAATTTTCCCATCTTAAGTCGAAGTTGTCAATGGTGGGTGTTTCTAATTCAGTGTTTCCAAAAAGCACATTGTTAAATACGAAATCATAATAAGCAAACGGCGCAATTTCTCTAAACTCTGGGCGGTTTAATGTTTTTGCATAGGCAAGTCTAAGTAATGATTTCTCACTCACATTGTAACTGATGTTGATAGATGGTAAAAAACTGTTTACTGGATTTTCGATTTTCAAGGGATTACCATTGTTGTCAGCGCTTTCAAGAATTAGTTGATTGGCTTCAAAACGTACTCCACCAGAAATATTTAATCGGTCAGTAATAGGCCATGTGCTTCCAACGTAAACAGCTGAAAGTTGATTGTCTGCAGTATAGCTGTCGGTACCATTGGTTCCTTCTGTAATTTTAAAACCTGTTGAATCGTTGAAGTTATTTTGTGAAAAGATTTGATCGATAGGAAGGAGTAATAAGTCATTGTCAAATTTATCTGTTCTTGACTTGGTGTAAGCTAACCAACGAGCATCAAAGGTTCTGCTTTTCGTTTCCGTATAGAAACCAATACGCATGGTGATTTTACGAGTTTCGCTTAGTTTAACAATTTCTTGTTCTAGATTTCCAGCTAACATAAATGCATTTTCATCGAGCGTAGAATAAAATCTTCCGGCATCCGCTTGTGAAGCTGTACTATTTACTTGAGTATAGTATGTAGAAGAATTATCTACCAAACTATTGAAAGTACGGATGCGGCGATAGTCAGGCTCATTATTGTGTGTCATGCTATATCCTGCTGTCCAGTTGATATTGCTTCTGTTTTGATTGAAGTCATGAGAGCCAGAAAGTTGTCCAGAGTATAATTGTCTTTCAGTATATCGGAATGCATAATTTCTTACTGCATTTCCTTCTTCGATATTAGAACCGGTGCGTATGCTTGTGCTATTGGATCCAGTTTGGTTGTAAATATTTCGGAATTCAATTTTGTTTCTTGCATTGAGTAGAAAAGTAAAGTTACTGAGTATACCCACAGAAATTTTATTGGTAGAAGTATGATCGTCAAAGCTGTAAATGGTGTCACTTACATTGTTGATAATGTCAAATTGGTTGTAGTTTAAATTTTCAGCTTCTCTTACTTCGTTGGTATTTGAATAATTTATTCCAGTAATATTGGAAACAAGTACTTTTCCCAATTTAATTTTTTTCGCGAAGGAAAGGTTAAAGCGCTGGTCGATGGGTGCCGATTTTTCTTTCGCGATCCACGTGTTCGGCAAAAGTTTAGCCAGTGCTACTTGATCTGCAATATTTAAGCCCGCCACGTTTTCAGGAAATTCATTGGGTAAATCACGACTTCCATTGTCCATTCCCAGCCAATCCGTTTTGCTTAAGGAAGCACGATTGAAAGTTTTGAATGTTGTATTACTTCTGATTCCAATACTCATTCCAGCAGAAATGAAATCTTCGTCAGGAATATTTTTAGTGTAAATTTTTACAATCCCCCCTGCAAATTCACCTGGTAACTCAGGAGCACCTGTTTTGTATATCATCACACGCTCTAACATAGAGCTTGGAATAATATCAAATGAAAATGCTTTTTTGTCTGTTTCCGAACTGGGAGCCATAGCTCCATTCAATAATACAGTATTGTATCGTTCACTTAAACCTCTAATTACAATGAATCGATCATCCATAATACTAACACCAGGTAAGCGACGAATAACTTCCGAAGCATTTCGATCTTGTGTTTTAGAAATTTGCTGACTCGAAATTCCATTCACAATTTGTGAAGATGAACGCATGTCAGCCAATACAGCATTTTCGGTATTGGTGATTCGAGTCGACATTACATCAGCACCTTTCAGAACCTTAGCATTGGTACTTAATTTTAAATCGAGAATCGTTTTCGATCCTGCCTTAACATGAACATTAGGTTCTGTGATGGGATCATAACCAATAAAGGATATCTTAACAGTATAGATACCTTCTGTTATTTTATCGATGGTATATTTGCCATCAATATCAGTAACTGCTCCTAAAGAAGTGCCTTCAAGGGTCACAGTTGCACCAATTAAGGTTTCTGAATTAATTTTGTCCGTGAGTGTCCCGGAAATTGATCCTGTTTGAGCAAGAATCGAATTTCCGCAAATAGCGGAAATACAAACGATTGCGATCGTAATAATTAAATTTTTCATAATCTTTTAGTTCCATTGCAAAATTCCTTATTAAGTAAAAACTAAAGATTAAGTTAGTTTTAACATAAGGTTAAGTCGACTTGTTAGTTTAATTTAAAAATACTGGAAAATCAGTTTTTTTAGTCAAAAAAAGAGTTAACATTGTTGATCTTCAATATTAAATACTGCATATACTTAACTGCGTCTTAATAATTTGTTAATATTGACGATCTTTCTTTGCATCAATATAGAAATATGACAAACGAATCGATTAAAATTCTTCTTGTTGATGATGAACCAGACATTTTGGAGTTCATGGAGTACAACCTTAAGAAGGAGGGTTACATTGTACTTTTAGCGAAAAATGGAGCAGAGGCCGTTGAGATTGCAAAGCGCGAAATTCCTCAGTTAATTATTTTGGATATTATGATGCCGGAAATGGACGGCATTGAAGCTTGTAGACGAATCCGTGAATCAAAGGAGTTAGAACATATTCTTATTGCATTTTTAACAGCACGAAATGAAGAGTATTCGCAGCTTGCAGGATTTGATGTCGGTGCAGATGATTACATCTCTAAACCGATTAAACCACGAATTTTAACTTCTAGAATTAAAGCACTTTTAAGAAGAACGAGTTTTAACCAAGAAACTCCCGCTGTGCAAATTGGTAATATGCGAATTGATCGCGATAGCTACTTGGTTTATAAGAATGATGAGCCCATCTCTTTCCCGAGAAAGGAATTTGAATTGTTGTCCTTACTTACTTCTAAGCCTGGAAGAGTATTTACACGAGAAGATATTCTTTCAAGAGTATGGGGCTCTGAAATTGTTGTAGGCGATCGAACGATTGATGTGCACATCCGAAAAATTCGTGAGAAATTAGGAGATGATGTGATCAAGACTATCAAAGGGATCGGATATAAATTCGATATTTAAATCGTTTTCTTTTTCTAATGCTATGGCTATTTAATAATCAGTAGTAAAAGTTTTTTAGTACTTTCGTGGGTCTTCACATGAAAAGTATATCTCCAAAATTATTAACAATACTTGTTGCCACCGTTTTGTCGGCGATGCTGGTGGTCATTGATCTTTTATTGGCCTTTTATTTTAAGATGGATCTGTCGTCTAATTTTTTTATTGCCTCATTTTTGGTGATGTTTTTAATCACTTATGTTTTACTCAAGCAATTGCAGAAGAAATACATTAAAGATAATTTGATGCAAATTTATCGGCAGATTTTGAAGATCCGAAATCCAAAGGATGTCATTCGACCGATTGACGAGAATAGAGTAAATGTTTCGAATGAAATTAATAAAGTGCTCTATGAATGGAGTAGTGAATCGAAGGAAGAAATTGATCATCTTAAGCAAGTTGAAATTTATCGCAGAGAATTTTTAAGTAATGTTTCACATGAATTAAAAACACCTGTCTTTTCAGTACAAGGTTACATTCACACTTTGTTAGACGGAGGTATTGAAGATGCTGATGTAAACATTCATTACCTCAATAAAGCCAGCAAGGGCATAGACCGATTAATTAGTATGGTGGATGATCTTGAAAGTATTTCGCGCTTGGAATCAGGTGAGTTAATTGTTGAGTTGCGTACATTTGATTTGCATGATTTAGCTCAAGATATTATTGAATCAGTTGAGTTGCAATCCAAAGAAAGAGGAGTAACCATAAAATTAGAAGCAGTAGAGGATAAACCATTTTACGTGTATTCCGATAAGGATATGGTCCGACAGATTTTAGTGAACTTTATTGTTAACTCTATAAAATATGGAATTAAGGATGGAGTAACCACCGTTCGACTCACAGAATCAGATGATAAAGTCATTGTGGATGTTGAAGATAATGGTATTGGAATAGAGAAAGTGCATCTTCCACGCTTATTCGAACGTTTTTATCGTGTTGATAAAAGCCGATCTCGTGATCAAGGTGGTACCGGATTGGGTTTAGCCATTGTAAAACATATTTTAGAAGCTCTAGGAGAAGGTGTTCAGGTGGATAGCGAACCTGGAAAAGGAACACGTTTTACTTTTTCACTCCCACGGAGCAAGTAATTCAGCCTGTTTTTTGATTTCCGTTGGTTGGATTATCTTTGTAAAATATCCAAATCGACGTGAAGAAATTAAGTTTAAGTGCCGCTAAAAGCAAAGCAGAAAAAATCAGAAATTTTGATCAAAATGGTCCGGCCTTAGCATCAGCAAATGTTTTCGGACTTCCATTTACATCCGAGGAATCTTCTATCGTTTTAATTCCTGTTCCTTGGGAAGCTACGGTAAGCTACGGAGGAGGCACATCAAAAGGACCAGATGCCATTTTTGAGGCGAGTTCTCAAGTGGATTTATTGCATCCTGAATTTAAAGATTTATGGAAGGTTGGAATTTCAATGGAGAAAGGATCAAGCGATCTTGCCAAGAAAAGTAAATCATTAAAGAAAAATGTTTCCAAAATAATTGATGCATTGGAAAAGGGAAAAGATATTTCTCGAGATGCAAAGATGATGGCTCAATTGGATGCGGTGAATGAAGGTTCAGCGGTGATGATTAATGAAGTGTATCGTCAAACTTCGTCATGGTTAAAGAAAGGTAAATTGGTTGGACTCGTGGGCGGAGATCACAGTACACCATTAGGTTTTTTCAAAGCCTTGGCTGATAAATATTCCAATTATGGTATTTTGCAAATTGATGCTCATATGGATTTAAGAAATTCGTTTGAAGGATTTACGTATTCCCATGCTTCCATTATGTATAACGCTTTAGAGGTATCTCAAATCTCAAAACTCGTGCAAGTTGGAATTCGCGATTTCTGTGCGGAAGAAAATGAGTACGTAAAGAAAAGTAAAAGTAGGGTAGAGGTGTTTTCTTATGCAGATGTTTGCAAGAATAAATTTGAAGGGATGTCGTGGAAAAAGCAATGTGATCAAATTATCGCCGCGCTTCCACAACATGTGCATATAAGTTTTGATATCGACGGACTCGATCCTAAATTATGTCCTAACACGGGAACACCTGTACCCGGTGGATTCGAGTTTCATGAAATCACTTATTTGTTGAGTGAGTTAGCCAAGAGCAAGAAGAAAATTATCAGCTTCGATTTAAATGAAGTTTCTCCTGGCAAAGATGACTGGGATGGAAATGTAGGTGCAAGAATGTTGTTTCATTTGTGTGGTGTGTTGGCGAAATCGAATAAGTTGGTGAAGTAGTATTTTTTTTCGCAGCAGCTTTTTTGTGAATAATGTTTTTAGCATTTAATTGTGAAGGCCGCTGGCTTCTAGATTCAAAACCCCGAAGGCCGTATGTTTGAGAAGCGATATGAAATAATCCGATCAATATGACTCTTGACAAGCATAACCTCTCCATTTAATGAGAAGTTACAGAGATACTATCATCACCTGAAACTAGCATTTGCAGAATTAATAGGTTATCCTAACACATTCTATAACCTCTCCATTTAATGAGAAGTTACAGAGATACTATCTTCACCTGAAACTAGCATTTGCAGAATTAATAGGTTATCCTAACACATTCTATAACCTCTCCATTTAATGAGAAGTTACAGAGATACTATCTTCACCTGAAACTAGCATTTGCAGAAATAATA
>JANOAX010000220.1:0-12588 GCA_031411335.1 Bacteroidota bacterium | reverse complement strand
AAAATAACATCGCCTACTAATCGGCGTAGTTCGATGCCATCAATTTTTACACCTTCTAAACTACCGGCTTGAACAATTTCAATCTGCTTGCCTTGTTGTGCAAAAGATGAATGAATACTCAATCCAAAAAGCAATAAAAACAAAAACAGTTTACCGCTATTAATTCGAAGCAGTAAATTATTTTTTTTAAACATGACAGTAGAATTATTCAGTAAGGTAAGAAGAAATTATTTATACGATTTGAAATTTATCTTTACGAATGCACTCTAATTTTGAATACATCCATCTAAAAAAAACAAATCAAATTTAGTTACAAATTAAAATGCAACTTCTTTACGCATCAACGTTTGTTTACGATCTGGACCCACCGAAATAATAGTGATCGGAAGTCCGGTTGCTTGCTCAATATAATCCACATACTGCATTAATGCAGCAGGGAGTTGATCGAAATCACTTACCTTCATTAAGTCTTCTTGCCATCCTGGAAGTTCATCGTAAATAGGCTCAATTTTTTCGTTGACTACATCATAAGGAACGTGTTCAATCTTTTTTCCTTTGTATTTGTAGTGTGTACAAACTTTAATGGTATCAAATCCACTTAGCACATCCGATTTCATCATGATCAACTGCGTAACGCCGTTCAACATGATAGCATATTTCAACGCTGGTAAATCCAACCATCCACATCGACGCGGACGACCTGTAGTAGAACCAAATTCATTTCCATTTTTACGCAACGTTTCTCCAGTAGCATCTTCCAACTCGGTTGGAAAAGGTCCGCTGCCTACGCGTGTACAATATGCTTTGAAGATTCCGTACACCTCACCTATTTTACCTGGAGCTAATCCAAGACCAATGCAAGTTCCAGCAGTTACTGTATGAGAAGAAGTAACAAAAGGATACGAACCAAAATCAATGTCAAGCAATGATCCTTGTGCACCTTCCGCTAAGATGGCTTTGTTATTTGCCAAATAATTATTGAGCACATATTCACTATCAATCAACGTTAATTGTTTGATCGCTTCCACACCTTCAAAAAATGCAGGCTCTAATTCACTTAAATTATATTTATAATTATAATGGCCTAACAACTCCTTGTGTTTAGCTACTAAAGTATCATACAAGGATTTAAAATCGGCGTGTTCCAAATCACCAATACGCAATCCGTTTCTACCGGTTTTATCCATGTACGTTGGACCAATTCCTTTTAAGGTAGATCCAATTTTCGAAGTGCCTTTCGATGCTTCAGAAGCTGCGTCGAGCAAACGATGCGTTGGTAAAATAAGATGTGCTTTTCGAGAGATATATAAATTCTTCTTTACATCCACACCTAACTTTAGCAATGCATCAATTTCCTTTTTAAAAACCACAGGATCAATTACCACCCCGTTGCCAATCACATTTGCTTTTGTAGGATGAAATATTCCAGATGGAATGGTATGCAATACATGTTTTATTCCTTCAAATTCCAACGTATGACCCGCATTAGGTCCACCCTGAAATCTAGCAATAACATCATAACGTGGAGTGAGCACATCCACCACTTTTCCTTTACCCTCGTCGCCCCATTGAAGGCCTAGCAATACATCCGCTTTCATAGTACTAATCATAAAAGGTGATTACTTCAACGTGAAGCACACCAACGTTTAATAAATATTAATTATTCAATGCTTTCACTGCCAACTCTTCATTGTCGACAACTGAAAACACATTTATCAACTTGGTAATTACCAAGAGCGTTTTAATTTTTTCAGGAACGGTACAGATCACTGCTTCTCCACCTGATTTACGTGCTTTAGCTAAAATTCCTAACAAGACATTCAAGCCTGTACTGTTCATGTATTTAAAATCGGAAAGATTAATGATGAAATTCGAACCATCTTTTTCAGAGATATGATTGATATCGTCCATTAATTCATTCGCTTGATTCTTTTCAATCAGGTTTCCCTTCAGGCTGATGAGCGAGTAGGATACTTTGTCTGTGATTTTATATTCGAAGTCCATATTTTGTTTTGTTAAAAATCAGGTCAAAGTTATCTGTTTTTTCTTTGTTTGATGGTCACAATTCTTATTCTCCAAAAGCTTTCTACACTTCCCAAACAGATTTAAACTATGGTGAGTCACTTGAAAATCAAGTATATCCCCCATCATGGTCTGAATTTGTTGAATACGTGGGTCACAAAATTCCAAAACTTTATCGCAATCGAGGCAGATAAGATGGTCGTGTTGCTTGTAAGTATACGACTTTTCGAATAAAGCAAGGTTTTTTCCAAACTGATGCTTTGTCACCAGATCACAAACTAAAAGATGGTCGATGGTATTGTATAAAGTAGCACGACTCACCACAAATTTTTTAGCTTTCATCTGCAAGAAAAGTGAATCAATATCGAAGTGTTCATCCATCGAATAAATTTCACGCAAGATGGTGAAGCGTTCAGGAGTTTTTCTCAACCCTTCGCGCTCGAGGTAATCGGTAAATACTTTTTGCACCTTTTCAAAAATTTCATCTTGAATGGATGCGGCTTTAGTCGACTTACTCATTTCGTGGTATCAATTCGGGTTACGGCTAAAATTCCAGGAACCTTTGCCAATTTTTTCATTAATGTTTTAAGATGTTCTGTATCGTGAACAAAAAGCATGATGATTCCTTCAAACAATCCGTCGGTGCTTTCAATATTAATGGATCGCATATTGATGTTTAACTCGGAAGAGATGACTTTTGAAATATTGCTCACAACACCTCTATCGTCCATGCCAGTAATTTTAATTCCCACCAGGAATGCAATTTGTTGTTGTCCGAACCATCGCGCTTTTACAATGCGATACGCGTAATTCGACATGAGTTGAATTGCATTTGGACAATTCGTACGATGAATCTTTATTCCTTCATTGATGGTAATAAATCCAAACACTTCATCACCTGGAATTGGATTACAACAAGGCGATAATTTATAATCTATTTTATCGATTCCCTCACCGATCACAAGCATATCGCTATTGCCACGAATGCCTTTTACTAAATCATCGAACTTTTGCTTATCCGTTTGCGCAGGTACTTTTGTAGTAGCAGGTTCTTTCTTCTCGAAGAAATCGCGTAGATTTTTCAGGTCGATCGCTCCAAGACCAATGCGGTGATAGAAATCGGTAAGGTTAGAAACTTTATAAAAAATCAGAAGTTCATTTACATTATAATGCTTGTTATGCATTTTCAAACTCTTCAACTTTCGCTCGAAAACTTCTTTTCCATCTTCCGCTAATTTTCTTCTCTCTTCTTTTAAAGCAGCTTTGATCTTAGACTTCGCTTTTGCTGTAACTACGTTCGCCAACCAATCATCTTTTGGATGTTGTTTAGACGAAGTTAAAATTTCAATTTGATCACCACTGTTTAATTTATAACTTAGTGGAACGAGTCGGTGATTTATTTTAGCACCGATGCATTTTTCACCAATGTCAGAATGAATTTCTAATGCAAAATCGAGCGCGGTACTTCCTACTGGCAATGTTTTTATTTCCCCTTTTGGAGTGAAAACAAAAATTTCATCAGCAAATAAATTTAACTTAAAATCATCAATGAAATCCAGTGCATTCGACTCAGGACTTTCTAGCAATTCACGAATACGAGAGATCCATTCATCTAATGCGCTCTCTGTTGTTTTCTCTTTATACTTCCAATGCGCTGCATATCCTTTCTCTGCAATTTCATCCATGCGACGAGTACGAATTTGCACTTCCACCCACTTTCCTTCCTTGCTCATCACCGTAGTATGCAAACTTTCATATCCATTTGCTTTCGGTGTACTGATCCAATCACGAAGTCGATCGGGGTTAGGCGTAAAATGATCGGTAACGATGGAATAAGCTTTCCAGCTATCGGCTTTTTCTGTTTCGAGTGGAGAATCGATGATGATGCGAATGGCAAACAAATCATATACTTCTTCAAAGCTCACTTCTTGCTTTTTCATTTTTGTCCAAATCGAATTGATGGACTTCGGTCGACCTTTTATCTCGTATTTGTATCCTTCCTTATCAAGTTCTGCCTTGATGGGTTTTGTAAAATCAAGAATAAATTTTTCTCTTTCCTTTTTACTTTCTTGCAACTTGAGTGCAATCGATTTAAAAACTTCGGGCTCGGTATATTTCAATGCGAGATCATCCAATTCCGTTTTGATAGAATAGAGTCCAAGACGATGCGCTAATGGTGCGTAGAGATAAGCTGTTTCAGAAGCAATCTTCAACTGTTTATCTTTCGGCATGGAACCTAACGTTCGCATGTTATGCAAACGATCTGCTATCTTAATTAAAATTACACGCACATCATCACTCAACGTGAGTAACATCTTCCTGAAATTTTCTGCTTGCAAAGAAGATGTATGATCGAAGACGCCAGAAATTTTTGTCAATCCATCAACGATGCCTGCGACTTTCTTATCAAAAAGTTTTTCAATATCTTCTAATGTGTATTGAGTGTCTTCCACTACATCGTGCAACAAAGCACAGACAATAGAAACACCACCCAATCCAATTTCTTCTGCCATAATCATGGCTACAGCTATGGGATGAAAAATGTAAGGTTCTCCGCTCTTGCGACGCATATCTTTATGCGCTTCGAGTGATAAATCGAAAGCTTTCCGAATCATCTTCCGATCGCCCTTATCCATATTCGCTTTACAAGCGCGCAAAATCGCCCGATAGCGTTTAAGAATTTCTTTCTTTTCGGCTTCGGGGTCAAGTACTATAGGCTCTTCACTGGTATCGGCTTTTAGGAGAGGTTGATTCGGCTCTGACATTCATGCGAAGGTACGAAAGACTACAATTTTATCCCAATTTTGCATAAAATTTGATTGGCACCTTAAAAATATCATTCCAAATGGGAAATTCAGAATTAAGAATGCAGAATTAAGAATTCAGAATTTTCTGAGAGTCAAATCCTAATTTATATATTTATCTAAACTTGTTAATACTTGACAAACACAGAATTTCCAATTCTCAAATGAATACCTATGTGCTTTTTGTCAATTAAAAGAAGTAATTAAAGATTTAACACTCTATTACCCAAAATTCCTCACCTATAGCTTCATAAAACAACAATAGTGAAACATGAGTTTATCAGAAGAGAAATCACGATGAATTTTCAAATAAAATGAGCAAAAATGAAAATCAAACAAACAAGCTATAAAATTCAGAACCAGATATAAAATTGGCTCTAATTCTGAATTCTTAATTCTGCATTCTTAATTTTTAATTAACCATTACCGGCATCACCAACATCAGTAAATCCTCATTGACATCTGACTCTGCTTTGGGTGAAGAAAGTAGTCCTGCGCGGTTGGGAAGAGAAAGTTCTAACAACACATTACCAGAATCAATATTGCTGAGCATATCTTGAATAAAACGAGCGTTGAAGGCAATTTCAATATCTTTTCCCTCGTAACTGCAATTCAAACGCTCATCTGCATCATTTCCATAATCTACATCTTCTGCAGAAATTTCCACTTGACTACCTGCAATGCGGAATTTCACTTGATGTGTAGTTTTGTTAGAGAAGATACTCACACGACGAATTGCATTTAAAAAACTCAAGCGATCTACTTCCATCTTATTTGGATTATCCAATGGAATTACGGCTTCATAGTTTGGATAACGTCCATCAATCAATCGACAAATCAAACTCACATTATCGAAAGTGAAAAATGCATTGGCTTCATTATAATCGATTTTTACTTGAGTAGTAGTTCCTACCATTGAAGCTTTCAAAAGTGCTAATGGCTTTTTAGGCATGATAAAGGAACTTTCTTTTGCAGATCGAATATCATTACGACGATAACGCACTAAACGATGTGCATCGGTAGCAACAAATATGGATCCTTCTTTACCAAACTGACAAAATACGCCTGTCATCACAGGACGTAACTCATCATTACCAGTAGCAAACAAAGTGTGATTGATGGCTGCTAATAAAACATCTGATGGCATCTCAATAGTATTCGGTTTATCGATTGCTGGAAGTTTTGGAAAATCTTCGCCATTCAATCCGCTTAACTTATACTTTCCTTTATCGGAACTGATTTCAATATGAAAAGAGTCTTTTTGAATTTTGAAATTCAATGGTTCTGCACCGAATGTTTTCAAAGTATCCAATAAAATTTTAGCAGGTATCGCCACTTTTCCACTTTCCTTGCTTTGCACAGAGATAATGGTAGTCATGGTAGTTTCTAAATCAGAAGCCGATGCTTTCAGGCTATCCGGACTTAATTCGAAAAGAAAATTTTCAAGGATAGGCAATGGAGTGCTGTTTTGAAGAGCTCCACTAATGAGCTGCAATTGCTTCAATAAGGTATCAGCGTTTACTATAAATTTCATAGGTAATATTCTATCTTAAACTCCTTTAACGCAAAGGAATGAGCAAATATAGTTGATGCAGTCGTTCTACATGGCTACTACACTACTCACTTTATTAACAAAAAGCAAAAAAATTGCTATTCAAAACGTTGCTGAGCTGGAACTACATCTTTTCCAGGTAAAAAATTGCGTGGATCTTTCAGTATTCTATCAAAATGGAAATATTGACAAACCAACAAAGAGGTATCGTCAGACATAACCGCATAAAACTTATCCAAATCAAATGGTAAATCTTCGCCTTCATGATCTATTTGCATTCGAGAACCTGGTGTTACCGGTTTTCGGAAACAAACTAAACTTTTCTCTCCGCCATTGTCCATTTTCACTTTCACAATTCCAAATGGCCCTACTTTAAATATGGAGTCTTTTGAAGCTTGTTTGATATCATTATCAATTCTTTCAAAATAAGTTTCTGAAAACGCGCTCAAGAATGTTCTTACCTTATTGAGATCCAAAGGATTAATAGGTTGACCATCGATTAATTTTTTCACTAAGTAAGTGGTATCTGCCAACCGTGTTAAATTAAAAGCCCTAATAGGTCGAGCTCTGTCGTTAATATCCACTTCAACAATGCGTCGAGGATCAAATCGAAAAATTGACTTATCTCGCCACTCAGGTTCAGAAGCAAAATAACGGGTAGAAAGAAATCCATTAAATCCAGGAATAAAAGTGATGAAGGGAACAGAACTACCTTCCAAGTACATAAATGTACCTAAATTATCCATGGTAGGATGGCCTACATAATAGGTCTTAATATTTTCACTTTTAGAATAGATTTCAATCTTCACTGATTTTGAAGCCATCAACTTCATGGTATTATTATAAAGATTTTTTCCTACTGGACTACGTACTTCCACATTCTTAATGGTAGCTAAAAGATTTTGAATTCCATCTTCACGAGCTAAAAATTTACCATTTACCATCCAACGATTTGACGCTTCTCGCACTAAAATAACTGCACGTCCTTCTTTATCAGCTAAAAATATCTTATCAATACTGCTTGTATCTGCAACAGCAAAATCTCTTAGTTCTCCTTTGATAGATTTATTAGATTCAAAATACCAAAGTCCGCAGGCAACGACGGCCAACAACACAAACACAATCAATACTGTTTTATTTTTTTTCATAGAACTAAGTATAACGACGCAAACGCAAATAAAATTTTATCAATCCAAAAACTATTAAAAGGATAATTGGCAAAGTTACATTGAACCACTTTAATACAGTAGTATCCGCTTCCAATACGGCTGGATCAATCATTCTCAAACGAAATTCTTTACTTCGCACTGACATCAATCCAGAATCATCGCAGAAATAATCAATAATATTTAAAAAGAAAGATTTATTACCATACGTTGTATTTGTAAAGCGATCGAATCCAAGTGCTAGAGGAGATCCTTTCACGATATCATTTCGAATAAGATCTCCATCAGAAATAACAATTACTTTTGTTTGTACACTTGAATCTTTAAAGTCAATTTCCTTATTTTCAGCTATCGTAGGTGGAATTCGATTTTTATACAACGATGTGAAACTTCCTTCCATCAACAAGGCCACCGGTACGTCTTTCTGAGGAAACATTTTAGGGTCGGGCTTATACTGCATAATACCTAAACTCACTCGCACGGGTGCGGGTAAAATTCGACTATATTGAGAGGTCGTTAAGAGTACAGTATGTTTAATTCCTGCAGCATCGATGGGATCAATACTTGAAACAAACTGACCTTTTATTGAATTCAAATTATTGACGATAGGATGTTTTGAAGTAGGATTCATTAGCGGAAAAAAATACCATGGCAATAATTGTTGCTTAGGTTGAGATCCCATCATGCCGGTTACCACTGGAATTAAAGAAGAAAGTAAATCCTGCACTAAATCATAATTCACACGAGCTCCATAACGAAACAACATATCATCCAATTTTAAGTCGCGGGCAGGTGCTAAAATTTCACCACGTCTTTCCAAACTATCCATAGATGCTTGAATGGGATCAATCAATATAATTAGTTTACCACCATGCATTACATATTGATCAATGACAAACTTATCCTTTTCGGTAAAAGCGCTATCGGGCTTTGCTATTACCACCGCTTGATAATCTTTCAATGCATTTAACTTTCCATCTATACGCACTCTCTTCAATTCATAAGACGCTTTTAGTGCGGTAGCAATATCATTAACATTTGTTGTATCCAATTCTCCTTGCCCTTCTAAAAATGCTATGGTTGGACGCATTGGATCCGTTACTTTCCGAATCACATTACAAATTTCGTATTCCAGATTTTGAATAGAGTTATTTAAAATCAGTTCAGGTGGAAATCCATTTTGATTCTTCAACAATGTAATACTCATCTCCACATTCGCATAACTCACCAAGGCGCCGGGGAAAATATAAGTTCGCTTCACGCCTTCATTCGTTCTTTCCTCAACGGTGGTTGGTTGAATTCCTTTTTGATAAAGTTGAGCATAAAATTTATTCCGTTCCTTTTCATCGGGATTGGCAGATGGATCAATAAATTCAAACTGGAGATTACCATTCGAATAAATACTCAGCTCATCTAAAATTTCACGTGTACTTTGCTGCAAACGAGAAAATCCAGGCGAGAAATCACCTTCCAAATAAACTCGAATATAAACCACATCTTTAAGTTGAGATACTAGTTTTTTGCTATTATCTGATAACGTAAAACGACTATCATCCGTTAAATCAATTCGTGTAAAAACGAAAGAGGAAACAATATTCGTCAACACGATAATCCCCAAAAGCAAAATCAATTGCATGATGGCTTGACCTTTTGGGCTTTTTCTTTTAGTAGATTTCATATCCGTCTCTCCCATCACCATTTTCTACTTTCAATAACCATTCTTGTTAAGAAAAGAAAACAAAGAATTGCCGAAAAAAAGAAAACTAAATCTCTAGTATCGATCACTCCTCTACTCAAACTCAAATAATGAGCATTAAAGCTTAGACCAAAAACTAGAGTGGATGCTTGCCCGACTCCAAAAATGGCGGAAATCGATTCAAACCCTTTCAAACAAATCAAACAAAGAAAAAAACCAATAATAAAAGCGACAACTTGATTATCGGCCAACGAGGATGAAAAAATTCCAATGGCTACGAAACTTGCTCCCAACAACAACAATCCAATATACGAACCTAAGATGGCTCCGGAATCAACATTTCCAACAGGCAAACTAATCGTATGAATAGTGAAATAGTAAACGATAGTAGGAAGTAAAGAAAACAAAACGAGAATCACACCAGCAAAAAACTTGGCGCTCACCAATTGCATTTCTGTCAATGGACGAGTTAACAAAAGCTCAATAGTTCCGGACTTCTTCTCTTCAGAAAAAAGTCGCATCGTGATCGCTGGTATTAGCAATAAATACATCCACGGAGTAATTACAAATAGCGAATCTAAATTCGCATAACCAGCACTTAAAATATTAAAGGATGAATCTGGGAATATCCACAGAAACAAACCCATCGTTAAGAGGAAGACAACGAGAACGATATACCCAATGAGGGAGTTCAAGAAGCTGTTAATTTCCTTGAGGATCAGGGAAAACATAGGAGGCAAAAGTAATCGATTTCATTTAAGAACAAGACATTCATTTTTCTAAATCAAAAAAACAAATTCAATCCATCTTTCGGACAAAGGATATTTCAAGAAAATTTTATTTCCCAACTGCTAAGGCTTACTTTTGAAGAGTGACCAAAGTACTACAAATCGTTAACCGACTGAATTTAGGAGGAATAACCTATAATGCAGCAACTATAGCAGCTCATTTACGACCAGAATTTGAGACCATGATTGTAGCTGGGATGAAAGATGAGAGCGAAGAAAGTTCTGAATTCATGGTTTTAAAATTAGGACTTGAGCCTGTGTATCTCCCGGATATGCATCGAGAGATAAATTTACGTTCAGATTACAAAGCCTATAAGCATTTACTTAAAATCATCCGTGAATTTAAACCTGATGTAGTTCATACTCATGCAGCGAAGGCAGGACTCATAGGTCGACTTGCTGCCAAGAGAGCGGGGGTAAAAGTTATTGTTCATACTTTTCATGGGCATGTTTTTCACAGTTATTTTGGAAAATTGAAAACCTCTTTTTTTATAAATCTTGAACGAGGTTTAGCATGGATCAGCAGTGCGATAATTGCCATCAGTGAAAAACAAAAAATAGAGCTTTGCGAAACCTATAAAATTAGTTCGTGCAAAAAGATTCATCTCATTGAATTAGGATACGATTTAGTGCCTTTTCAAGAAAACCCAGAAGTTAAGAGAGCACAGTTTAGAGAACAATATTCCATTCAATCCCATCAAATTGTGATCGGAATTATAGGACGACTGGTACCCATAAAAAATTTAAAATTATTTATAAAGGCATTTTCCATTACTCATCAAAAATATGGAGATAAAACCAAAGCTTTTATCATTGGTGATGGCGAACAAATGACTGAATTACAAGAATTTTGCGAAACTTTAGGATTGACAATTTCAACTCCTGAAAATAGTAATTTAGGCTCATCCCTCGTTTTTACTTCATGGATTCATGAAATAGACATTGCCATGAACGGAATTGACATATTGGCACTCAGTTCATTAAATGAAGGGACGCCTGCTAGTTTAATTGAAGCACAGGCTGCAGGAAAGCCTATTGTAGCTACTAATGTTGGAGGAATTTCAAATATAGTTCTAGAAGGAGAAACGGCTTTATTGGTTGAAAGTGGTGATATCATAGGATTTTCAAATGCTTTAAACCAACTTTTATCCAATGAACAATTAAGACTCAAAATGAGTTTAAAGGGGCCTTCTTATGTACTTTCCCGCTTTCACGAAAAACGATTATGTAAAGATATCTCTGATTTATACGCAAAGCTTTTGAAGAATTAAAGCTTCTCCCAATTAGCAATAAAAAATACTTACTTTTGCTACCAATCAAATGATTCATGATTTTATGAAAAAGCTAATACCAGCACTATCTATTCTATTTATTATCAGTTCTTGCCAAATTAATCCGAGTGTCATGTTCAAAGTCCCAAAGAACTATGAATATTCAAATGATCAAACCATTGGCAATATAGAATATCGAATTACACCTAACGACATACTCGGATTTAGTGTTTATACTAATGATGGTTTTAAGTTAATTGATATGACCACATCGGCGGCAACTATATCTGGTGGATTTCAAAGTGTTAGTGGTCAAGGAAATTCTCAAACGCAATTTTTAGTTGAACCCGATGGCCAAATTAAACTTCCAATTGTCGGTAAAATTAAAATTGCGGGTTTAACGGTGAGGGAAGCCGAAAAATCATTAGAACAAGAATACGCTACTTTTTACAACAAGCCTTTTGTAATGATTAAGGTCTTAAATAGAAGAGTGATGGTGTTTCCTGGAACTGGGGGTATGGGTAGAACCGTAAATCTTGATAATGAAAACATGAATTTAATTGAGGCATTAGCCTTAGCGGGTGGATTAACGAACACTGGAAAATCATATAAAATCAAATTAATTCGAGGTGACTTAAGAAATCCCAAAGTCATGCTGATTGACTTATCGACAATTGAAGGAATGAGTCAGAGTAATCTTCTACTTCAATCGAATGATATTATTTATGTAGAACCAGTTCCAAGAATATCACAAGAATTACTTTCCCAACTCGCTCCCATCATTGGAATCATAACCAGCCTAGCATTAGTATATCAAATTGCTGATGGGTTAAGAACACCTTAAGCAGCTACAAGCAAAGAATGGCAAAAAAGAAAATATCGCCGATTAACGAAGATTTTGATTTTAAACTTCTCGTAACCATAGCAAGAAAGAATTTGCTATGGTTTACTTTTTTCATTTTGATGGCAATCCTTGTTGCGCTATTAATTTTACGATATACCGCTCCTGTTTATGAATCCACTTCTGTCATACAACTTTCGCAGCAAGACAATGCAATAAGTGTTTTATCAGATACTAAACTAAAAAATTTCACTGAACAAAGTAATGTTATCGCTTCAAGTATCGAACTAATGCGATCAAAAGTAATTATTGAAAGAGTGCTTAACAAGCTTCCACTTCAAGTCAGTTACTACTCAAAAGGCGAAATATTAACTAATGAGTTATACAAGCTTGCTCCATTTTCTGTTGAAGTTAAAATGAAAGACAGCTCTATAATAGGACGCTCTAT
>JANOAX010000219.1:0-21966 GCA_031411335.1 Bacteroidota bacterium | reverse complement strand
GCTTGTTGAACTGCAAAAGCTCCTTCAGCATGTGAATTATCGTAAGCTTTTGTCCAAATTGTATCACCATAAGCATTTGATCGGATTAAATAAAAATCTACTGAAGAAGGCGATGTACTAATTGCGCCCGCGATTATAAATCCACCATCAAATGTCTTATCAATTGAATTCGCTTGAGTTCCAAAACTAGATGTATTATAAATTTTTTGAGTCAATGGTATTCCATTACTTAAATAGGATATGAAATAGGCACTTACTGGAGCTAAGGATTGTGGTTTATAGTATCCAGTAAATCCATAGATAGCATTATTAATGGATGCCATACTATTTCCTTGGCTTACATTGGTTGCTCCTAATCCTACAGAATATAAACTTGTCCATAGAGTATCCCCATTTTCATCAAGTTTTAGAAGCCAGTTTTTAGAATTCAGGCCACTGTTATATACAGCATTTACAATATAACCGCTATCGGGAGTTTGCTCCAAATAAATTGCAGCTTCTTGACCCGCTCCAAAATATGTTTTAGCCCATTCAATAGTTCCGACGGAATCCAGTTTAACAACCATAGCATCGTTCCCATTATATGAACTCATACCACAAAACACATAACCTCCATCAAATGTCTCTTGAATGCAATTGGCAACAACGCATCCCAACGTATCTATCACCTTTTCAAAAGTATTTTGAGCCCTTGCTGGAGAGCAAAAGCAGAGAAAGAGAATAAAAATTATTTTACGCATGGGATAAAGCATTATTATAAATTACTTACAATATTATGAAAGTTTATTGAAAGAGACAAAAATACCTTTATGCTTCCTCCTACTACTAAAATTCAAATTTCAACATCAACCTTTATGCTCCAGAGTTTACCTGAAAGTTGTCAACATAAATAGTGGTATCTTGCAATACACTTGTAAATTTAAATCGTTGCGAAACCGTTCAATTTCTTAGGGAAACGGAGACTAGCGGCATGGAATTATCAAGCTTTGTAAAGTGAAAATTTTACTCTAAAGCAATACGATGCGTCCAATCGCTGTAAATCCATTCCCTTTACACCGAACCAAAAACACACCTTTACGATCCTTTGCATCAAACGATGTGATTGCATTCGTTGATTGTTTCACATCGATAATCTCTCCTAGCAAATTCAAAATTTCAATAGTTTTAAGTTGGCCTTCATCACCTGAAGAAACAAAGAAACTTCCTGTGCTAGGATTTGGAGAAATAGTAATGTTCATCGCTCCCATAAATTCATTAATCCCAATCCCCGTAATGTTTACACAAGTAGAAGTATCAATGCAATTATTCTCGGTAACCATAACTGCAAAATTTCCGTTGACTGTAGTTGTATAAGATTGCGAAGTTGCGTTGGCAATTGCAGAGAAATTATTGTTGCAATCGAGCCATTCGTAGATTGCACCCGTAGCGTTGGCCGTGATGGTATTTTGAATGGTAGTTACTGATGCATCTGCACTGTTAATGGTAAGATCAACTGTTACTAGGGAATCACATCCTGTCACTACGCTCGAAAGATTTTGAATTACGGTCGTATCATTGTTGTAATATATTCCACCAATCAGCGCACTATCGCATTCAGTAACGGGAGGAAGAACTATCGAGGTAGAATTATTGATGATGATGGGTTGGATGTAAATACTGTCGCAACCGTTAGCAGTAACACCAGGTACCGTCGTGATTAAAGCGGTGTCTGCAGTGTAATAAATGGAATCAAACAATAAACTATCACAGCCCAATAGTGGTGCATTTGTCACGAACGATGCTGGATCCAGTTTCCACCAATCGGATTTTATGGATAGGTAATAGCCACTGCCAACATAAGCGATATCATTCACAACAAAAGCCGTAGCCTTCTCTCTATTTCCTGGACCATAATCTGTAATTTGTGTCCAAGTATTGCTACTCACATCGTAGCTATAAAAATCCATGTATTGATTTCCTGTTCCAACATAGCCCACACCTGAAACGGAAAAGCCCACGGCATCCGCTCTTGCTGGACCCGGAACATTGGCCAATTGCAACCAAGCATTTGTTGCAGGATCATACTCCCAAAAATCGTTGTTTCTCGTAAACCCGCTGTGGTAACCAGTACCAACATATCCTTTGCTTCCAATAGAAAAACCTACAGTAGCATATCGACCTATCGCTAATGGAAAATCTGCTTTTTGAGTCCATGTATTTGTGATTGGATCGTATTCATAAAAATCTGTTTTAGTTGTCCCATTCAAACCCATCCCTACATATCCTTTGCTTCCAATGGAAAAACCTGTAGCACTTTCTCGATTCCCGGGAGGAAAACTAGCTTTTTGTGTCCAGCTGTTTAAGAGAGGATCGTACTCCCAAAATTGATCGGTGTTACCGTTATTATCTCTCCCTGTACCGACATATCCTTTGCTACCAATACTAAATCCAACCGATCCTGTACGCGCAGTGCCAGGGAAGTTCGCAAGTTGTGTCCATTGATTTAAGTTCGGATCATACTTGAAGAATTCATTTCGAAATGTTCCGCCTGCCGATTGTCCTGTAACTACATATCCCGTATCGCCAATTGCAAATGAAACAAGATTATATCGTGATTGTGGCATATCTGCTAATTGAGTCCAGCATCCTTGAGAAAATATGGTGAATGGCGCGGTGAAAACAAAAAACATTGTTATCATAACAGACTTAAAAAGTCTTTCAAAAAATAATTTGAAAAAAACAGAATGGTTTAGGGAAATTCTATTTTGAGCAGTTTGCATTGGGTTGGTGTTTTGTTTTGCTAAGGTATGGAAAAATATGGCTTAAAAGGATTGCGATTGTTTGAGATATACTCTATTACTTCTTATGTTTCGCCCATTGCCGCGGCGAGTTACACCTCAATTCAAAGATAAGAAAAGATAATGTACCAAAGCGTACACATGGGCTGTTAGCAGTAGGTAATTATACGAAGTTGTTTCGTTTCAATCGTGCTGAACAATTATTTTCTTGCAATAATTTTTTTCTCCATCAAACATATTTACAAAATAAACTCCTGAAGGAATATTTGTAAGAGTGATTTCTTTTTTTGATTCATTAAAAGTAAATTCTTCAATAATATTATCCCCAAGCAAATTATAGATTTTAATAGCTGCTTGATTAATTATTTCAGGAAATGTAATTGTAAAATTTCCTGTGGATGGATTTGGAGAAATGATAATGAAATTTTTATCGGCGGTTTGTTCAGAAATACTTGTTGTACCGGGCAAGACCACATCAATCGAAATGATAGCGTTCTCTGCACTGCCTCGGTAAATGTATGTAGAAGAATCACAGTATGTACTGGTGCATCCGGATGCATCTGAAATTGAAATGCAAATATTATAATACCCAGGTGTAGTATAAATATGAGAAGGAGTTGGGCCCGTGGAAGTATTGCCATCACCCCAATCCCATAAATAATTAATGGGGGGATTTCCAGTCGCTTGGTTAAGAACAATCCAATGCTGAGGAATCGTATCAGGATAGATCAGGAAATGGGCATTGCAGTTAGCAGCTACCCCTGTATCTAATTTTCCAATGAAAACTTCCGACACCCCTGATAAAATTAAAGTATCATTTCCTATGGGACAATTATTAACAAAATAACATCCGCTTACATAAACACTTTGATCTAATCCACATGATATGCTGTTTAACTGAGCTCCACCAGGCAATGCTTTTGCCCAAAGTGCATTGCCGGATGAATCAAATTTTGCTATGAAGATGGGTTGTGTAGTACCGCTTCCAGGATATGGTAAAATTATAGAATCAAAAGCTATTGAATCGTACATTGTTCCGGTTAGATAAATGTTATTGAGTAAATCTGTTTTAATACTATGCACATAGCCATTTTCAAAACCTTTGCCCCACAAACCATTTCCTAATGAATCTATCTTTAAAATATAAAAGTGATTTCCGCTTCCTGATGCCTGAATAGTTACCGACCCAAACACCATGGAATCTGTAAAAATTTGCCCTGCTGTATAAGCAACATTTGAATAGTGAGTCGAAATGCCGGCAAAACTCGGATCAGTATCATTATCTGCACGTTTTGCCCAGATGGCATTGCCAAAAGTGTCAAATTTTGCAATAAAAGACGCATCGGGTATTTGTGAATTGTTGAATAAAGTATCAGTCCCGATAATAAGCATCTGCGATAAGAAAAAACCAGTTATGCTTATGTTTCCTGCAGGATCTGTAGAAACAGAAGTGCAATAATCTTCAAAATTATCTCCTATCCCTTTTGCCCAAATAACATTACCTGCAGGATCATACTTAACTAAAAAAATATCTGTTGTACCCCAAACACTATGAATTACATTTGATCCAAACATGATTGAATCGCCGGTAAAATCACCAACCATAAAAGTATTTCCAATGGAATCTGTGGCCAGATTAACTTCGTTTATTGATGCCCAATATTCACCTCCGGTTCTTACCCATAAAGTGTTTCCTAACGAATCAAATTTCACTATAAAACTGGTGAGAAATCCTGCCAGGTGAGCGGTATCCGTATCAAAGGAAATATCTCCATTCGTAAAAACTCCGCAAACAAAAACATTTCCAAAAGAATCAGTATTTATACCGATTGGAAACCACATTCCATTCAGTGTGGAATTACCAGGACCGTTCGCCTTTTTAGTCCAAAGAACATTACCTGTCGGATCGTACTTTACAATAAAAATATAGCCAGTATCAGTTCCGGTGAAGTTATTCTGGCTACTTAAAATTTGATTTCCAAACGAAAGTGCAGTATCAGCAAAGTATCCGACAACATATAAATTTCCGGCAGCATCTGAAGCCGAGTTCATTGCTGCAGCATATCCGTTTGCTTGGCTGCATACAGAATTTCTAGTCCACTGCCAGTTTACAGCTTGTCCATGAGCTGTCATACAAATCATCATTATAAAGAACGTAAAGCAAATTTTGACTTTCATTGTGTTCGGGTTTGATTTTAAAAAAGGAAAGCCATATTTTTAACATACAACGAACTCTTAGTTACAAATTAAGACGCAGTTTGTGACACAAGGGTTGCATCAGCTTAATTTGTATTTGCTTTTTCAGATCAACAGGAAAAAAAATTACCATTTTGTTATTTAAATTACCGCTAACGTTCTATTGCCAAAAAAAAGAATTTCTTCGAGCAATTCTCTCCATCTATTGCTGAAACTCAAATTTCAACATCAACCTCAACGCACCAGAATTTACTTGCACACTGTCCACATAAACGGTGGTGTCTGGTATTACGCTGGTGAATTTGAAACGAACAGTTCCCATCAATTCTTTATCGGGAACATTGCCAATATCTTTATCATAGATATTAAATTTAATATCCTCGTTGAGGACAAAAGTGCCTTGTGAAGGAACAACATTAAATGAGCCTGTCTCTGCATTGTTTAATACGGTTCCACTAATATAAGTTGTGTCGCCTGGAAAAACGATATCGTAAGCTAAATCAGGAAAATCACCTGGATCCCAGTCGAGACCACCCGGCTTGAGCGTTGGTGTTTGCAATACATCAATTCTCTTAATGACCGCTCGACGATAAAATGTAATCGGAATATCTTTTGAGTACGATGAACTCAATCCGGATTTAGTTGCTGTTGCTTTTACTTTATACCCTCCAAAGGAAGAATACGAATGATTTACGGTTAGACCTTGTCCTGTGGTTCCATCTCCAAAGTCCCATGTAACATTATCAGCTGAAGGAGCAACGGCTGTGAAGACAATATTTACCGGTAGTGTTTGAGAATATCCACTCGATTGTGTAAAACTGATACTAGGAGCAGAATCTGACTCTTTATCTTTTTTACAGGCTGCGATTAGAAATAAAAAACTAATATAGAGAAGTGGACGAATTTTCATTCAATAAAAATATAAAATTATTTTCATGCAATTATAAAAATCATGTAAAATAGTTGTAAGAAGAATCAAATTCTCTTTTAAAAGGTGCGATCCCTATTGTTATCGGGACGTAAAGTTTCTACGCTCTCACACTCCTTTTCACTCTGCAATGGGGCTGCGCTATGCTAAATTCCCTCGCTAAAGTTTCTCGCAAAGGCGTAGAGCCGCAAAGTTTTGCCGACGAAAATTTTAACGTAATCCCGATAGCTATCGGGACGTAAAGTTTCTACGCTCTCACACTCCTTTTCACTTTGCAATGGGGCTGCGCTACGCTAAAGTTGCTCGCAAAGGCGCAAAGGCGCTAAGCCATTCGGTCGCTATTTTCTTCGCTAAATTTTCTCGCAAAAGTCTCCCTTGGGAGGCACGCGCAAAAAAAACTGCTCAGTAGAATACACTACTGAGCAGCCGTAATAGATTAATTTATTCTATGAATAAATTCTATGAATTAAGCACCTACTTGTGAGCGGATAATATTCAATGCTCCACCTGCTTTAAACCATTCAATTTGGTTTTCGTTGTAAGTATGATTTACCAAGATGGTTTCTGTAGATCCGTCTTTATGATTCAACTGAATGGAAAGTTGTTTTCCAGGTGCGAAAGAAGTCAATCCTAAGATATCGATTACATCGTCTTCTTGAATTTTGTCATAGTCTTCTTTATTCGCAAACGTAAGACCCAACATTCCCTGCTTCTTCAAATTAGTTTCATGAATACGAGCAAATGATTTCACCAAGATGGCACGAACGCCTAAGTGACGAGGCTCCATGGCTGCATGTTCACGAGATGAACCTTCTCCATAATTTTCATCACCCACAACAATAGAACCGATGTTTTGTGCTTTGTATGCTCTTTGCACGGCAGGCACCGGACCGTATTCGCCCGTCAATTGATTTTTTACTTTATCAGTTTTTTCGTTGAAGAAATTCATGGCACCAATCAACATGTTGTTGCTGATATTATCAAGATGTCCGCGATACTTCAACCATGGACCTGCCATCGAGATATGATCGGTAGTACATTTTCCTTTTGCTTTGATGAGCAATTTCAATCCTTTCAAATCAATTCCTTCCCATGCTGCAAATGGATCGAGTAATTGTAGACGATCACTCGTTGGACTCACTTCAATTTTTACGGTTGATCCATCAGCTGCCGGCGCTTGGTAGCCTGCATCTTCCACAGCGAAACCTTGCGGTGGCATTTCGGGACCTTTTGGTTCTGCTAATTTAATTTTTTCGCCTTTGTCGTTTGTTAAAAAATCCGTCATCGGATTAAAAGTAAGATCGCCAGCGATGGCTAATGCAGTTACAATTTCTGGCGATGCAACGAAGGCATGTGTATTTGGATTTCCATCATTACGCTTTGCAAAATTACGATTGAAAGAAGTGATGATTGAATTTTTACGATTCGGATCGGTGGTATGACGCGCCCACTGTCCAATGCAAGGACCGCAAGCATTTGCTAATACCACTCCGCCCATCTTATCGAAAGTAGATAAGAATCCATCGCGCTCTATCGTGTATCGCACTAATTCGGATCCAGGAGTGATGGTAAATTCGCTTTTGGCTTTCAATCCACTTTTCACTGCTTGATCGGCTAACGAAGCGGCACGACTAATATCTTCATACGATGAATTCGTACATGAACCTATCAAACCTACTTCTAACGTTGCTGGCCATCCGTTCTCTTTCACAGCTGCAGCGAATTTACTCAACGGCCATGCTAAATCGGGAGTAAAAGGACCGTTGATATGTGGTTCTAATTCATCTAAATTAATTTCGATTACTTGATCAAAATATTTCTCAGGATTTGAATATACTTCATCATCACCGCGCAAATGTTCTTTGATGCCATCGGCTAAATCAGCTACGGCTTTACGGCTAGTACCACGAAGGTAATCGGCCATCTTTTCATCATAATTGAAGATGGAAGTGGTGGCTCCAATCTCTGCACCCATGTTGCAGATGGTTCCTTTTCCTGTACATGAAATACTATCGGCACCCGGACCAAAATATTCTACAATAGCATCGGTTCCACCTTTCACCGTTAAGATTCCAGCCACTTTTAAAATTACATCTTTTGCAGATGTCCAACCGCTCATTTTTCCTGTCAACTTCACACCAATCAATTTTGGAAATTTCAGCTCCCACGGAAGTCCTGCCATCACATCACAAGCATCGGCACCACCTACACCTATTGCTACCATACCAAGTCCACCGGCATTCACCGTATGACTATCGGTACCAATCATCATAGCACCTGGAAATGCATAATTTTCTAAAATTACTTGGTGAATAATTCCTGCACCTGGTTTCCAAAAACCAATTCCATATTTATTCGAAACGGAAGAAAGAAATCCAAAAACTTCTTTATTCTTGTCCAATGCTTTTGTTAAATCTGCTGTAGCTCCTTCTTCCGCTTGGATCAAGTGATCGCAATGCACAGTAGAAGGAACAGCCACTTTAGGTCGACCAGCTTGCATAAATTGCAACAAAGCCATTTGGGCGGTAGCATCTTGCATGGCTACGCGATCTGGATTAAAATCAACATAATCTTTTCCTCGAACAAAAGCTTTTTGTGGTAGTCCTTCTGAAAGATGGGAATACAGAATTTTTTCAGCGAGTGTTAGAGGTCCGCCAGTAAGGGCGCGTGCAGCTGCTACTTTGCTTGGAAAGCCAGCATACATATTTTGGATCATGTCGAGGTCGAATACCATTTTATTAATTAAGAATTAGGAATTAAGAATTCAGAATTGGATGTTGGTTGTTAGATGTTGGATGTTAGACTTTAGATTTTGGATGTTAGTCGCGACGCTTCGCGATTGGATCTTAGACTTTGGAAGTTGGATCCCGCATTGCTGCAGGACAAGTCTTTTTAATATTTTACTAAACAGGTGATTAATTTCACTCTTTAAGATAATAAATCCAACATCCAAAATCTAATATCTAACATCCATTTAAGAGTGCGAAGATACGAAATTTCGAGGTTGCAACTTTCAAAATAAGGAAGAAATATTACATCTAATCGCGAAGTCTCGCGACGAATCCGAAGCCTCGAGACCATCTACCAAAAAGCGAATTAAAAGTATTCGAAACACATAAAGCAACCTACGGAATTACAATAAGTTACTTTGTTTCAATATTTGGTTTACGGAAGGGCGCATTAAAATTCTCCTTCAAAAATTTTATCACCAAGTCGCTGGCTTTTGCCGTAGCTACCTTATCGTACTTTGGGTTACTCGGATTTGCAAAAGCATGATCGGCATCATAAGAATATTTGGTAAATTTCTTTTGAACAATTTTCATGTTCTCATCGAACTCATCTACTAGTTGAGGGGTAATCCATGCGTCTTTGCTCGCATAAATTCCGAGAACGGGTCCGCCCAATTGCGCCAACTTTTCCTTTTCCGTTTCCGGCATTCCATAATAAACAACACATCCATAGCCTTGTTGACCGGCTAAAATAGCAGCTTGCAAACTCCATCCACCACCCATGCACCAGCCGATGGTTTGCACTTTAGCGAATTTTCCTCCATACTCTAAACATGATTTGATAATGGCTTCAACTCTTTCTTTGTTCAATCCTTGCATAAGCTTCGCTGCTTCTTCGGCGGTAGTGGCTACTTGACGATCGTATAAATCAATTGCCAAAACCGTAGCACCTGTAGCAATATGAATCCTTTCTGCTTCACGTAAAATATATTCGTTCAATCCCCACCATTCATGAAACATCAGAATAACGGCTCCATTTGTTTTTCCAGATTTCACTTCAAAAATGGCTGCTTCCTTGCCTCCTTCTACTTTCATACTGACCATCTTTCCAATTTTAGGTGTGAAATCGAGGGGAACTGGAGGAAGGTGAGTGGCTATGAATTTTTCATCATTTGCAAAATCGGCAAAAGATAAGGCCTCTCCGGTGGTAACATCACAACAAGAGGACTGTGCCCATCCTTCAGAGAGCGAGAATAGAGTCAATAGAGTGAAAGTCAGGAGCAAACGTTTCATAGTAAGTATTTTATTTGTAAAAATAGTAAATCTGCTAAAAGCAAACATGAGGATTCAATTGCATTCTGTATTTTCGGAGTCCCTTTAAAAAAGCAATTATGAACTACTGGCTCGTTAAGTCAGAACCATTCAAGTATTCGTGGGATCAATTCGTAAAGGATGGATTCGCTTGCTGGGATGGAGTGCGTAATTATCAGGCTAGAAATAACTTGAGAAGCATGAAAAAAGGCGA
Source organism: Bacteroidota bacterium (assembly GCA_031411335.1). Taxonomy (GTDB): domain Bacteria; phylum Bacteroidota; class Bacteroidia; order AKYH767-A; family OLB10; genus JAJTFW01. The sequence continues at coordinate 11,811 of JANOAX010000219.1, read as the reverse complement.
CATGGTTCTATTCTACCACAGCAATGAGAGATTGGCCATCGTTGGAATTGCCAAAGTAAAAAAAGAAGGGTATCAAGATCCGACGACCACCGATGAAAATTGGGTGTCGGTGGATTTAAAACCATTTAAAAAATTGAAAAAACCAGTATCTCTTGCGGACATCAAAGCGGAGCCAAGATTAAAAGACATTCAGATGCTGAGATTAAATCGACTCTCCGTTGTATCGATCCTTCCTGAAGAATTTGATGTTATTCTGGCGATGGGGAGTTAGATGCTGGATGTTAGATGTTGGATGTTAGATATTAGATGTTAGATGTTAGATGTTAGATGTTAGATGTTGGATGTTAGATGTTAGATGTTAGATGTTAGCTACTAGTTGTTAGTTGTTAGATTATTTGCGAAAATATTCGAAGCTAAAAGCTAAAAGCTAGAAGCTAAAAACTAAAAGCTAGAAGCCAAAAGAAATTACCCTTTAATAAACACACCTCTTGAATAAAAACTTACTTCGATTAACCGTACTTATTCTCTTACTTTTTAGTACTGCGGTTTCATTTGCTCAAAAAACCGGTAGTGTTCGTGGATTTCTTTACGACAAAGAAAACGGAGAGCCTGTACTGTATACTCCTGTCTTCATCAAAGGGACACAATTTGGCAGCATAACTGATGTGAATGGTTTTTATAGTATCACGAATGTTCCTCCGGGCACCTATTTTTTAACAATTGGCGCTATCGGTTATGATAGTTCATTAGTAGAAATTATTGTAATCGAAGATAAAGTCACTGACAAGCAGATTTACATTAAGAAAGGTTCGGTAAATTTAAAAACGGTGGAAGTATCGGCAGAAAAAGAAGCGAGAAAAACAGAAGTAAGAGCTTCGGTGAATAAAATTACGCCGCGTGAAATAAAATCAGTTCCGTCTATTGGAGGAGAACCAGATCTTGCACAATATTTACAAGTATTACCAGGAGTAGTTTTTAGTGGAGATCAAGGTGGACAACTTTACATACGTGGTGGCACGCCCATTATGAATAAAGTTTTGTTAGATGGGATGATCGTATACAATCCATTTCACTCCATCGGATTATTTTCTGTTTTCGACACTGACATTTTACGCAATGCTGATGTGTACACAGGTGGATTTCCAGCAGATTATGGAGATCGCATTTCCTCAGTGATGGATATCACTACACGCGGCGGAAACAAACGACGTTATGGCGGAAAGTTAAGTGCTTCCACTTTTTCGAGTAAATTATTATTTGAAGGACCCATCAAGAAACAAAAAGAAGATGGAGGCGGCAGCAGTTCGTTTTTGATCTCCTACAAAAATTCGTATCTCGATCAATCATCAAAAGAACTTTATGACTATATTGACAAAGATGGACTTCCCTTTAGCTTTCAAGATTTCTATGGCAAAGTTTCGTTGAACGGAGAAAACGGATCGCAATTAAATCTTTTCGGATTTGACTTTAGTGACAACGCTAAATTCAAAAACGTAACTGACATCAATTGGAAGTCGAATGGATTTGGTGCTAACTTTATATTAGTACCTAAAGGTTCGAATACATTAATTGACGGAGTATTTGCATTTTCAAAATACAAAATCAATCAAAAGGAAGCCAATGAAGCTCCACGCAGCAGTGCCATTAATGGTTTTAACTTTGGATTTAACTTGACTAGCTTTTTCAATAAAGATGAGTTGAAAATAGGATTAGAAGTATTAGGATTCAGAACAGAATTATTTACCAATACGATCACAGGATTAACGTATGAGCAAATTGAAAACACAACTGAATTTGGTTCCTTCCTCCGTTATCGCATCTCAAGAGATAAAATTGTAATTGAGCCCAGCATTCGACTTCAGTACTTTGCTTCACTCAGCGAATTCTCTCCTGAGCCACGAATCGGAATCAAGGTAAATGCCATGGAGGGATTACGCTTTAAAATGGCGGGCGGAATTTATGCGCAGAATTTAATTTCTGCAGTTTCAGATAGAGATGTCGTGAATTTATTTTATGGATTTCTTTCTGGTCCGGAGAGCTTGCCCGATAACTTTAATGGAAAAGAAGTTAATTCAAGACTACAAAAAGCAAGAGACATCATTGTGGGTGCTGAAATTGACATCACCAAACATTTAAGTATAAATGTAGAAACATTTTATAAAGATTTCACACAACTTTCCAATATCAACCGCGACAAAGTTTATCCAGACAATGGTTTTTACCAAGATCAACCTGATTATTTGACGAAAGATTTTATTATTGAAAAAGGCAGTTCCTATGGTGCAGATATGGTGGTGAAGTATGAATACAAGCGCATTTATTTATGGGCCGTTTACTCTTTAACTTATGTTACTCGCAACGATGGCATTCGTGAATATCGTCCACACTTTGATCGCAGGCACAATGTGAATTTAGTGGGATCTTATACGTTTGGTAAAAAGCTCGATTGGGAATTTAATGCAAGATGGAATTTCGGATCTGGATTTCCTTTTAGCGGAACACAAGGCTTTTATGAATATCAAAATTTCTCAGATGGATTATACACCGATCCCAATAGTACAAATGGAACTTTAGGAATTATTTATGGACCACTTAATGGCAAGCGACTCCCTCCATATCATCGTATGGATCTCAGCTTGAAAAAAGAATTTGTTTTGGGTAAAAATTCCAATCTAGATATTACGGCAAGCGCTATCAATATTTATGACCGGGAAAACATTTTCTACTTCGACAGAGTTCGATACCAACGCGTAAATCAATTACCTTTCTTACCTTCGCTGGGAGTTAGCATGACATTTTAGTGTTTTAGTAATTTAAACCCTTTAATACTTATAATGGATAACAGTGTGAGTATAGGTAAGAACAAAAACATCCAATTTAATTGGTTGGTTATTGTGTTGCTACTGCCGATTACTTTTGGAATATGCATTTGGAAACAATTTAATGGACTTTACGGTCAGGAACCACATGATTTATTTCGTTACATGCAATCGGTTTTTGGATTTTTATTGGGTGGTACCGCACCCATTAGTCAATCGAGTCCTGTCCTTTACCCTCTAATTGGTTCCATCTTTTCGTCTGTAATTCCTGATCTATATAGTTTGCAATTTACAAGTGTGATGGCTGCTGGTGTTTGTTATATCAGCTTTTGCAAACTCCTCAACGCACTTTATCCTGAGGGAACGCAACGACAGCGGTATGCATTTCTAGTGTTATTCCTTTCACCATTCTTCTTTCGTTCTGCATTAGTGGCTTTGCCAGATATGCTCTCGATGGCATTGCTGGTTTGGTCGCTGTTAGAATATTATAAATGGCAAAAATATAATAGTAGTCAGTCTATGATCATTTCAGTTTGCATGGCGATACTTGCTATTCAAACTCGCTATTCTGTAGCACTGTTACTTATACCTATTCTTCCAATGATCTGGAAAACGGCGAAGTCACGATTCAGTTTATTCCTCATTACCATTTTTGCAATTTTAATGTCGTTCACTCCAACTATTTTTCTAAAAGGACAGGATAGCTTTGATTTTATTTTTCATCCATGGATTGAAAACTGGTCGATATTGAATCTCTTTAAAAACAATTTTACTATTGGATCCGATATTTCTCAATACAGCTTACCGAACATACTCTATGCTTTGAGTGTAGTTCTCCATCCAGGTTTTTGTATCATTGGACTTGTCTTTATCATTTTCAGTTTGCGATCAGGGATACAACTTCCTAAACTTTGGTTGATTTGTCTTGCGCTCTTTTTACTATTCATTGCGGGATTCCCCACACAAGAATTAAGATTATTAATACCTGCTTTCCCTATCGTATTACTTGCACTTTACCCTGCCTATGAACTCTTTATTTTCCAATTTAAAACAAGAAACTTACGAATTCTCGTTTATTTATTTGCCATTGTCATACAACTTGCTTTAAGTTTTAAAGTGATCTATCCGATCTATAACTATCAACAGGAAGAATTAATCATCGCCACTGCTTTAAAAAAAATACCCAGTTCAACATTAAATACATTTGCTATTGATGGCGCTTTACGAACTTATGATGTGCCACATGATATTGTAAACATGTGGGGCACTACTTTTCCGCTATACAATAACCAAGATTTAATACTTTTTAACCAAAGTCGATTTACAACATTATACAAGGAATCCGAACCGGTTAAAATTTTCAATCAATTACAGAATCAGCATAAATTGGTTCGAATAGCGGTATATCCCAATGGATGGGAGCTTTACAGAGCTAAATAATAAGTAACTTAACTCTATTTTTTTCGTAAAAACAGCGTGCAAAAAATGCTACTTGAATCCCATTTAAAAATCGAACGCTTACTTTCGATGGGCAAGGTGTTTTTACTAAATTCATTCAAAAGCATTTCCTTTTTAGCATTAACCTTAGTAATCTTACTGAAATTTGGTGTTCTTTCTTGGGGACAAATCAGCGTTTACTATGTATCCTTACTGGTTCTTCAACACATCGCCTTATTCTCGTTCGAAACTTTTTGCCAGCATTCTATTTTAAATAATCCATCGGAAACAACTACTATTTGGAGAGATGCTATTCGTGTTCGGCTTAGCATTGGGTATCTACTTATTGCCATCATTGCGCTATTAAAAATTCCGCTTACCCTACTCCTCTTAGCGACATGCTATTTAATTCTACAGATTTACAATGAATCGTACAAAGTAATAGCGAAATTGGAGGATAAAATTAATTCGTGGAATTTGATTAGTTGGTTAAGTTTAATCGTGACCATTGGATGGATTCTTTTCACCAAGACTCAACTTTCATTTCAAGAATTACTCATTTTATTAGTGGCAACACAAGGAATGCGATTGGCTCTCTTGTGTACCTATTTTTATTCAACGTATCCACTTCCCTACTTACCGCGCACTGATTTCACTCAATTAAATAAATCGGGAATTTACTTTTTACGAAGTACGGTCGTACTATTAAACAACAAAACTCCATTTCTCTTTGGGGCGATATTGTTGGGATCAATTTCGATGAGTTCATTTCACATGATTTTACTTTGGACTTATACTGGATGTGCCATCACTCATCTCTTGGGCACGAGTGGGGTACTAAACTTTACTGAATGGAATCGGGATGCGTTAAAAGAATCTGTTTTAAAAATGGTTATTGGAGGAACGGTAATGGGGTTAACTTGGGTAGGAGTTTGTTTGTTTTTTATGAATAAACTTCAAATGAATACCATTTCTCCTTGGTGGATGATTCCAGTATTCATCATCCTACTTTTCACTTCCATTCAACTTCCTTTATTGTTTGCTTTGTTGAAAGTAAAAGAAGAAAAAAATATTCTGCGCATTTTTGCAGTATGTGTTACACTACAAACTTTGTTAGGATATTGGTTTCTATCACAACAGGAAATTGTTTTATGCTTATGGATTTTGGGAGTAACGGCATTTTTACAAACATTGCTTTACATGAAAGTTTTATCTAGAATAATTTAGATAACAGCAATTTTTTCTCGCAAAGGCGCAGTCCCGATAGCTATCGGGACGCTAAGGCTGCGCTATGCTAATTTTTCTCGCAAAGGCGCAGAGGCGCTAAGTTTACTTGAAGAAAATTTATCAAACTATTTTACCTTTATCTAACTTTCATTCACCACAAAGAGCACAAAAATTTACACAGAGTGACACGGAGTAATTATTCTAAAAAATTGCTTATCGTTAAACTAAAAATCTTTGTGACCTCTGTGAAAAACTCTGTGATCTCTGTGGTTAAAGGAGATTTGAATTGAAATACAATTTAAATACCTACCAATTACTATTATTGTTAAAAACAAAAGAGCCTCGATTTCTCAAGGCTCTTTTAAATTATTTATTTTTTTAATTAACGTATCGTTACCATCTCACGGTACTTTGGAAGTGGCCAGCTTTCATCGTCCACAATTAATTCCAACTTGTCTACATGGTATCGAATTTCACTGAAGTATACTTTCACTTTATCGCAATAAGCAATGGCATGAGCACGTACATCTGAAATGGCATTCGCTTTCTTTCTTGCTTCTAACATCTCATCCACTTTTTTCTTGATGATGGTGATGTGCGTTGAAATTTCTTTAATTAGTTCGATCTGTGTAGAGAATACTTCCTTAGCTAAACCTATATCTTTCATTCCCTCTACATTTTGCACCAATAAATTTTGATACTTAATGGCAGCAGGAATAATATGATTTACGGCAATGCTACCCATCACGCGAGATTCGATTTGAATCTTCTTGATATAGGTCTCTAACATGATTTCGTGACGTGCTTCAACTTCTCGATGACTAAAAATTCCGTTTCGTTCAAAAAGACTAATGGATTGCTTAGTAACAAATGCATCTAATGCAGGAGGTGTTGTGGTAACGTTACTTAATCCACGTTTTTTAGCTTCTTTCTTCCACTCGTCGCCATATCCATTTCCCTCGAAGCGGATGGCTTTTGATTCTACGATGTACTTGCGCAAAACTTTTAAAATGGCTTCATCCGATTTAATTCCCTTCTTCGCGATGCTTTCTACTTCCGTATGAAATTTAACTAATTGATCCGCTACGATGGTATTTAAAATTGTCATCGGATGCGAGCTATTGGCGGATGATCCTACTGCGCGAAACTCAAATTTATTTCCAGTAAATGCAAAAGGAGAAGTGCGATTACGGTCGGTGTTATCCAATAAAATTTCTGGAATTTTTCCGATGTTTAATTTCAACGCTGTTTTTTCTTCTGGCGTCATTTTTTTATCCTTCACCGACTTCTCAATCTCATCCATCACTTTTGTTAACTGCTCGCCTAAGAAGATAGACATGATAGCAGGAGGCGCTTCATTAGCACCTAAACGATGATCGTTACTTGCGCTCGTGATTGAAGCTCGAAGTAAATCTGCGTGTTCAAATACAGCGCGAATGGTATTGATGAAAAACGTTAAGAACATCAAATTACTTTTTGGAGAGTTTCCTGGCGACAATAGATTCTTACCGGTGTTCGTACTTAAACTCCAGTTATTATGCTTACCAGAACCATTCATTCCAGCATACGGTTTTTCATGCAACAACACTTTGAAGTGATGACGACGTGCTACCTTATCCATTACATCCATCAACAGCTGATTATGATCTACTGCTAAATTGATATCTTCAAAAACAGGAGCACACTCAAATTGAGACGGCGCTACTTCATTGTGACGCGTTTTTAATGGAATGCCCAACTTCATCGATTCGATTTCCATATCCACCATGAACGAATTCACACGATCGGGAATCGTTCCGAAATAATGATCATCCAATTGTTGTCCTTTCGCAGCTTCAGCACCAAACAATGTACGACCTGTCATTTCTAAATCGGGGCGTGCATTGTACATATCAATATCCACCAAAAAATATTCTTGCTCGATACCTAAGGTAGCGTTCACAGAAGAAACATTTTTATCGAAGTATTGACAAACAGGAACCGCCGCATTATTCAATGCGTGCAATGCTTTTAATAAGGGTGCTTTAAAATCGAGGGTTTCGCCGGTATATGAAACGAAAATAGTAGGGATGCACAATGTTTTTCCAGATGGACTTTCCATAATAAATGCAGGAGAACTTGGATCCCATGCAGTATAACCACGTGCTTCAAACGTATTACGAATTCCACCATTCGGAAATGAAGATGCATCAGGCTCTTGTTGAACAAGCGCACTTGAACTAAACGCTTCGATTGCTCTTCCTTCATCACTCAATTCAAAAAACGAATCATGTTTTTCTGCCGTGCTACCTGTTAACGGTTGAAACCAGTGTGTATAATGTGTAGCTCCTAAGCTAACGGCCCAGTTCTTCATAGCGGCAGCTACTAGCTCAGCAACTTTACGATCGATGCGATTTCCAATATGAGTAGCTTCCTGTAATTGTCTAAATACTTCCTTGCTTAAGTATTTATGCATTTTCTCTTTATCAAATACATTAATACCATAAAAGTCACTCACCTTACTAGAAGGAGCGGTAACGACGATGGGTTTACGATTGCTGCTGTTTTCCAGAGCGCGGAAGCGAAGAATAGCCATGTGATGATTAAATTTTTGTGTTATACTGTTTATTTCTGTTTTTGTTTCGACTATTCAGAGAATTTTCTTCAATAAACACCCGAACCGGCGCAAAGGTATGTGAAATTAGGGGGGTAAGGCAAGAAAAATATAGTTTTTTTCAACAAGACCCCTATTTTTATGGGGGGTACGCAGGAAATTATTGGTTTTTTTGGGTTTTTTGCACGCAAAATAAGGAATTGGTGAGTTGGTGAGTTGGTGGATTGGTGGATTGCTGCGCCCAGAAGTCTGTGCAACGCACTGTACTTCTGGGGTGGATTGCTGCGCCCAGAAGTCTGTGCAACGCACTGTACTTCTGGGGTGGATTGCTGCGCCCAGAAGTCTGTGCAACGCACTGTACTTCTGGGGTGAATTTGCTGCGCTCTGCTTTTGAAGCTGCGCCAAATAATTCAGAGGTGTCGTGAGGCTTCGAGAAGAGGAATTGCTACGCAATACTGACTAATAGATAGGGAAAGAAATATCTTAAGATGGCTGAGCGAAAAAATCATAATAAATCAGTGGCTAAAAAAATATAGTAAATGGAATACTGCCTAATTGAAAGCGTTACTGGATTCTATGAATCTTGAGGTCGGTAACGGGATTTACGATAAGGGGAACTTTTTCAACAGAGACGGATGAAGTATCCAATCCAAAAGCTTTTTCTTCGGGTAAGGCACCACGTTTAAACAAGAAATATAGATCCATGATAATCTTTTGCATCCAGGGAAGTTCATTATCTACACTTAAAAACTTCTCCATCACCACGAATCTAAAGTCGCCGGTGAGCCCTCTATTTCCGAGAGAAGGATATCGACTAACAATATCTACTTCTTTATTTCGAACAAGTTCTTCAACCACATGACGGAACATAATATTGATGCGAGGATCGATACGGAAACCGATTTTAAAATCGACACGAATCAATTTCCCTTGCATGATTTGGGTTACTTTATACTCGAGGGTATAAGGCTCATCCAACACATCTACGTGAACAAACCAATAAATATCGGCGCGCTTCGGTTGTTTATACAAAATAGAATATACTACTTTCTCTTCAATCTCATTTGCATAATTGGCACTAGTCAAATAAACAAGATGGGTTGAATACTTAGGAATAGAAGTATCATTACTTAACTTTTCGAGAAGCGGAAGAAACTCATCTACCTTCACAAATTCCACCAAACTATTTCTGATTTTTCTTGAATAGTACAAGACAATCATTACCGTAATTAAAATACTTGCAATTAAAAGTGTCACCCAACCACCATGTGAAAACTTATCCAAATTAGCGATGAGGAAAGCAATTTCTATCGTCATATAGAATGGAAAAAGTACATAGGCCATCCACTTTGGATAATTGTAAACCAATAAATAATTCGTCAACAAAATGGTGGTCATAATAAAAGTGGTGACGATGGCAAGTCCATACGCAGCTTCCATCTTAGAAGATTCTCCAAAATACAATACCACCATTACACAACCCGCATATAAAAGCCAGTTGACTGAAGGAATATATAATTGTCCACGTACATCACTCGGATAAACCACTTTTACCTTTGGCCAGAAATTAAGTCGGATGGCTTCGTTAATCAATGTAAAGGAGCCGCTGATTAAAGCTTGCGATGCAATCACGGCTGCAACCGTTGCAATACCAATTCCAAAAGGAAGAAACCAATCAGACATGATAAGATAAAACGGATTTCCCCCATTCAACATTTCGCCATGATGTTCGATCAGATAGGCACCTTGACCAAAATAATTCAACAGCAAACATACTTTTACAAATCCCCAAGAAACACGCACATTTTCACGTCCGCAATGTCCCAAGTCACTATATAAAGCTTCTCCTCCAGTAGTACACAGAAAGACTGCTCCCAAGAGCCAGAATCCACCAGGGTGAATTACTAAGAGATCATAAGCATAGACAGGATTGATGGCGCGAAAGATGGTCCAGTCGTGGCTAATGCTAATCGTACCCAAAATTCCCAACATCGAAAACCAAATCAACATTACGGGGCCAAAAAATTTACCGACGAGGTTCGTACCAAAGCGTTGAATAATGAAAAGTCCCGTGATTATTCCAATTACAATTGGAATAATGGGTATATCTGGTTGAATTGCTTGCAGTCCTTCTATAGCAGATGCCACAGAAATGGGCGGAGTGATAATACTATCTGCTAATAAGGTAGCGCCACCTATAATTGCGGGAAAAACGAGCCAGGGAGTCTTTCGTCGTCGAACAAGTGCATACAAGGAGAATATTCCACCTTCACCTTTATTATCGGCGCGAAGGGTAATGATTACATACTTAATGGTGGTTTGAAAAGTCAGTGTCCAAAATACGCAAGAGATCCCTCCAAGTATAACTGACTGATCGATAACCCCTAGACCCACAATTGATTTCATCACATAAAGCGGCGAAGTACCGATATCACCGTAAATGATTCCGAGGGTTATTAATAAACCTGCGGCGGTGATTTTATTGTGGGAGGATGATGAGCTCACGGGGTGTGTACCGGGAGGCAAAAGTAGGTTTATGCGATTGATTAAAACAAATTAATTCAAAATAAATCCAAAATTCTAATTAGAAGTAGACGTATTTAGACCAAGTACATTTGTGAGCCTTATTCCCATCACCCTTAAGTTTATAAGAAACTGAAAACAAGATGATTCATTTTAGGACAATCAAATTCTTGGAAGTAAGCTCAGATTTATTAACTTTGCACCCCCGATAAGGGGAATTTGAAGATTGATTGTTCTTAAACAAAAAATATATTGCGGGGTGGAGCAGAGGTAGCTCGTTGGGCTCATAACCCAAAGGTCATAGGTTCGAGTCCTATCCCCGCTACAGAGAGAAAAGGCTACCATTTGGTGGCCTTTCTCATTTCGCGGGTACAACATAGGTACAACATATGAGCTTTTTTCACACGCATTTTTTAGGTAACTTTGATTTCGAATCAAATCAAAATGGAGATAATTTGTCTTGAAGAAGAAGCTTTTTATGCCTTAATTGAGAAAGTTGTCTCTCAATTAAAGGAAAAACATCAAATTAAGACTGATAAATGGGTTTCGGCTACAGAGGCCATGTCCATTCTCCGAATAAAGAGCAAGACAACTCTCCAAAAATTAAGAGATGAAGGTAAAATTCGGTATTCTCAGCCCGAAAAGAAAATCATTCTTTATGATTCTGATTCTTTGAATGATTTTTTAGAAAAAAACTCACAAGAAATTTTTTAGAATATGGATATCGAAGAACTATTTAAAAAGGGATTTAATTTTGGATATATACTATCTAAATTCAATCCTGAACTATCCAAGAAGATTACAATTAAGCCTAACCCAGCAAGTAATTTTCACAATGGACTGGTGTGGGGTAAAAAGGAATTTGAAAAGGAACTTGTGAAGACAAGAGAAAATGACTTAAAGAAAATCAGAAAAAATACTCGCCATAAAGGAAAAGATTTGAATTTCTGAAAATAATAATACTAATATTTATTGAAATAATCAATCAACATATTATATTTAGTAGAATTAATGCAAGTTAGAAAAGTATTTTTTCAAGAAGGCAAAAGAGCATGGCTAGCATTATTGTTTGCTTTAAGTTCACTTTTATTGCAATATAAATCTGAACAGCCAAATGTTGTATTAAAGGTTAAACATATTTGGAAAATACCATGGACATTTACTTCCTTCGAAACAAAAAAAGTAGAAGAATTTACTACTTTTATTTTTTAT
>JANOAX010000218.1:0-3577 GCA_031411335.1 Bacteroidota bacterium | reverse complement strand
TAGCTAAATAAAGTAAAAAGTTTATCCGATTAACTTCTTTCTTAAAAGTACTTCGGCAATTTGAACGGCATTGGTTGCAGCTCCCTTGCGCAGGTTGTCTGAAACTACCCAGCAGTTAAGCGTGTTGGCTTGAGTCTCATCACGACGCAATCTACCAACAAATACTTCATCATGTCCTTCTGCATACAAAGGCATCGGATAAAGTGCTTTGCTTGGGTCGTCTTGTACTATAATCCCAGACGAGTTTGCTAAAAGATTTCGCAGTTCATTTAAATCAAAATCTTTTTCAAATTCAATATTTACACTTTCAGAATGTCCACCAACAACGGGAACTCGAACTGTTGTAGCTGTTAAGCGTATGGAATCATCACCCATAATTTTACAAGTTTCATTTACCATCTTCATTTCTTCTTTCGTGTATCCATTTTCTTGAAAAACATCAATATGTGGTAGAATATTAAGATCGATGGTATGCGGATAAACTTTCTCCACATCACCATTCCTACGTTCATTCATTAATTGTTGTACCGCTTTAACTCCAGTTCCACTCACTGATTGATAGGTAGAAACAACAACGCGTTTAATTTTATATTTATCATGAAGTGGTTTTAAAACGACAACAAGTTGAATGGTGGAACAATTTGGATTCGCGATGATCTTATCTTCCTTTGTTAAAACGTCTGCATTCACTTCTGGAACAACTAGTTTTTTGGAAGGATCCATTCTCCATGCCGATGAGTTATCAATCACAGTGATACCTGCAGCGGCAAACTTTGGAGCCCATTCAGTAGAAGTAGTTCCTCCGGCGGAGAACAATGCCAAATCAGGTTTCATTTCAATAGCTTCTGCCAATGTGACTACCTTATAATCTAGTCCTTTAAAATTTATCAGCTTGCCTGTTGATTTTTCAGAAGCTACTGGGATTAATACGTCAACTGGAAAGTTTCTTTCTGTCAAAACTTCTATCATTTTTGTGCCAACCAATCCGGTGGCGCCTACAACCGCTATTTTCATAACACAAAAATAAATATTGTTTTCCAATACTTTGAGGCTTATAGTTATTTGTAAACGAGTATAAGCGTTTATTTACCGACTAATTGCCTTTCCTCACCTTTCCTTTGTCATCGTTATGAAAAAAGGATTGTTCGCTTGTCGGTTAGCCATCTTCTTGATGTGCTTCTCCGCTACTTCTTGGGTAAAAGCTCAGTTGATTGATGATTTTAGTGATGGTGATTTTAGGGTTGCGCCTGCTTGGGTAGGGGACACTGGTCAGTTTGTAGTAAGTGGAGGCTTACTTCAATTGAATAGTACCGGCAGCGACTCTTCCTTCTTAACTACACCTTATTCTGTGGTTTCTGATACCATGGAGTGGAGGGTAAAGGTGAAGATGAGCTTTTCGCCATCAACATCAAATTATGCGCGATATTATTTATTTGCGGATAATTTTAATATAGAAGGGCCTCAGCAAGGATATTTTTTGCAGTTTGGAGAAAGTGGTTCTGCAGATGCCATTGTATTATATAAGCAAGATGGATGGATTCTTACCCCCTTATGTAGAGGCAAAGACAGTACAATTGCAAATTCTTTTTTCGTGAACATAAAAGTGTTGCGTTATCCAGGGGCAGTTTGGAATTTTTATGTTGATTATAATGGAGAAGAAAATTTTAATTGGGAAGCAAGTGCAATCGATGCGCAGTTCAATGCGATGTTGTGTGTTGGATTTAAAACTGTTTATACCAGTAGTAATTCAACAAAGTTTTTTTTCGATGATGTATATGTAGGAAGTTTTCAATACGACACCGTTCCTCCTTCATTGTCTTTGGCCAAAATTGAATCAGATAGTTTAATTAAAATTCAATGGATGGAAGAAGTTGATAGTGCATCTGCATTTTCAAAGAGTCATTTTTTTATAGATGGAAGTGGTGTCCCAACTACAATTAGTAAAGATTCTATTGATTCGAAAACATATTATTTAAAATTTAATGCTCACTTTATTGATGGGAACATATATCATTTGGGAATAGTGGGTGTGGTGGATAATTCGGGGAACGTATATTCGGACACACTACATTATTCCCTTTTTAATACTAGTGCTGCTGAAATTTCAGATGTAATCATCACTGAAATTATGTCGAATCCCACCGATGCCCCATCACTACCCCCCGTTGAGTATTTGGAAATCTATAATCGAAGCCAAAAAATTATTGACATTACTTCCTTTGTAATAAGTGATCCAAGTACGTCTGTAAATTTACCTTCCGACACTTTATTTCCTGGCGAATATAGATGCTATACAATTTCAACGAGTGTAGCAGCATTTCAAAGTATAGGTGTAAATCAGATAACGGGATTGGCAACTATGCCATCTCTGAATAATGAAGGAGATCGAATTCGATTAATTGATGGCTCAGGTTTTGTAATTGATGAAATTAATTACGATCTCTCCATGTACAAAGATCCATTGAGGGACGATCATGGTTGGTCACTAGAGCGCATTGATGTTGATTTTCCTTGTAGTGATAAAAATAATTGGGGCGCGAGTCATGATCAGTCCGGAGGAACTCCAGGACAGGAAAATTCAATTAAAGGAGTGTATCAAGACACTATTTCTCCTTGGCCTGTTTATGCATTTCCAATTGACAGTTTACATTTAGAAATCGGATTCAGTGAATTTCTAGATACTATTCATGCTTCAAATTTAAGTTTGTTTTCTATGAATCAAAATTTAGGACAGCCCATTTCCATTTCATTTTTTTCAGATCAACCTAGCTTATTATTTGAATTAAGTCAACCATTGGTAACAGGACAATTGTATTCATTGCAGTTCGATCATTCATTGCATGATTGCGCAGGAAATTCTTTGAAGAGATGGGATCAACTAAATTTCGCATTGCCTGATTCATTTTCTAAAGGAGATGTGATTATTAATGAAATTTTATTTAATCCTCACATCGAAGGTTGCGATTTTGTGGAGATTTATAATGTAAGTTCTAAAACCATCGATCTCTCTAAAATTAAAATGGCACATGCAGATCCGCTTGATGGAATTGCAAAGGATGTAGTTGCTTTTTCATTGACACCAAGAATACTATTGCCTAAACAATTCGCAGTCGCCACGTCAAATCCAACTGTTATAACTTCCTATTATAAAGTTGGTGACAATCGTTTATTTATTCCTTGCTCACTTCCATCCTACAATGATGATGAAGGAATTGTTGTTTTGATGAATTCTTCATTGCAAGAATTGGAACGATTTCATTACAAGGATGATTTTCACTTTCCCTTTTTGAGCGATCAAGAAGGTGTTTCTTTAGAGTTGATTTCTCCGCGTAGAAATGTTTCTGATAGTAGTAATTGGCATAGCGCCTCTTATAATAGTGGTAATGCAACACCATGTAAAATAAATTCTCAATATTATGACGACACTAACGATGGATCCTCATGGTTTCAACTCACTCCTGAACTATTCTCACCCGATAATGACGGTTACCACGATGTGTTGGGTCTCACTTGTACACCACCCAAACCTGGATTCATGGTGGCTCTATCAATCTATAACGAGTTTGGAATTCCTATC
>JANOAX010000217.1:0-11189 GCA_031411335.1 Bacteroidota bacterium | reverse complement strand
TTTATCTTCTGATAGTGCCATAATACCATGAGTAAATAACTTTTTGTGGTTAGCGGGCAAATCTTCCATTCCTGTATGGCCACACATCACTCCTTTTTCAAAGATAAATAGAAGATCAATATCTGAAATTCCTGGGGTGGTAAGATTTCCAAATTTAACTATTGATTTTAAGCCATTTGTGGTTTTATTTCGATCGATGATCCCCGTTACAGCTTCTTCATAGAGACTTCTGTCAACCTGATTGGGATAGTCAATAAATCGCATGGGCTTCATTTTAATTTTTACGGAATAGTTGAAAAAGGTTGCAAAAGATATAGAAATTACTTCATACTTGAATATAATGGGTATTTCTTTTGAAAAGTAAGTTGTACTAGATTTTATATTTCTTCTTATGGATGCAAGCGAAAAATAAGGAATAGATTTAACGATCCATGATTAATCTAATTTTTTAATGAGATTTTCACACAATTCAAGAATTTGAGTTTTCCAAGTTTCATTTAGTTGTTGATATATTCTTTTAGGAGTTTTTGGAGCTAGAAAAGGAGTTGAAATACCTGATTCTTTAAGGAAATGAAACAATTTTGTTTTACTGTTTACTTTTTTTTGTGTCCATTGGATTCTCATTAAACTAACTGAATCAATTAAACTTAAATTAATATCTGGATATTCGCTTTTCAATAATTCAAAACTTTCTTTTTTTTGAATAGAAGTTCCTTTTTGCGCTTGCAAAAAAGTGACAGGAAGAAGCATAATTTCACTCAAAAGATTTTTTAGTAAATATTGATTCTTTAATTCTTTTAAGTTATGACATTTTTTTAGGATTGAAGTCTCTAGTTTTATTAATTGATTTTTATATTGATGCCTTTTTGAACAAATACTTGCTTGAAGTGTAATCGATTTAGTTGGAAACAAAACACTGCCTTTTTGTAATAAGTGGAGTGGATGAAGTTGGTCCTCAAAATGCAAAAGATCCTGTTTTGTAAGGATCATCCAACCATGATGTTGAAGTGCATCTTGTTGAAAAATTATTTTCTTTGTTTTTTTAATTAATTCACGGAGTTTGTATAACGAATTCGCGCTTTTTATTTCGGTAGTATCAATAACTAAGATGCCATCAAAGTCACTGTAGCATATTTCATTTTCGTCTGCTATACTGCCGTGAACAATTACAGTAACGATAGCAGGGTGGTTTGAATTTAAAAACAATTCTTTAAGGGCAATTGCGCAACGGTTCTTACCATGATATTGATGAATAGTAAATTTATATTCTGTGTTCTTTTTATTTTCAATAATACTTGGTGATTTAGAAAATATTTTATGGGCTAAAATTCGTTGATAAGGCTTTCCAAAAATACGTAAAAATCTCCCTGACTTTGAATTGAAGCCTTTCTCTAAGTATTGCTTAATTTGTAAATCATTTAACATGCAGCGAATTGCTTTAATAAACGAGCAGTTACTTTTTTAAATGTGATCTCGCGAACATCTTTCGCCGCTTGCATTGCTTTCTGATTTGCTTCAACAGGATGATCAATAATATCTTGTATACTCTTTGCTAAAGCCTCACTGTTTTCTGGTTTTGTAAAAGTACAGTTGTTGGAATGAAGCAAATCTTGTGTGGCTGGGAAGTCAGGACTTATAATAGGATTTCCAGTTAGCATGTATTCACACAATTTATTAGGAAAATTGTATCGAACGTCATGTCCTTGATGTGTATAATAAGAAATTAAAATATCAGCCGAATATTGATAGTATTTAATTTTTTGGTAGTCCGAAAGATAGCCAGTGAAAACTACATTTGAAATTTTTTTCTCTGAACAGTAATCTTCCCAATATTGAATGGTTTTTGGTTTGCCACCTGTAAATAGGAATTGAACGTTCGGTAATAGTGCAGCAGCCTCCAAGATGTGTTTTAATTCTTTATCATATTGTAAGCCGATCTTACCTGTATATACTACCAAAGGATTTGTGATGTGATCCAACAGTACTTTCTTTCTAGCGAATGATTTATCTATTGCTTCATTCGCTTGGGAATCTGTAATAGGATTTAATGTGATTCCTCCTTCAACATTTTCTCGTTTTGCTGAACTGAGTATAGCTTCCAAGATTGAACTATTCGTCGCAATAATGTAATCTGAAAGACGGTAAATACGTTGATAGTCGGGCCTTATGTGAAAATCATGTGCCCAATGTATCATGTAAACTTGTTTAAAGCGATTTGGTAAAATTTTACGTAAAAGGAAAAATGCACGTAGTAAATGTGTACTTCGACTTATAATATATGCCTTAGCATCTTGAGGTCTTTGCTGCAGTATAAAAAGTGTTTTTAGCGTTGCATACCAAGCCACCATGGCTAATTGCCAAGCTCCATTAACATCATCTTTAAATGGAGTAGGTGAGTAGTGAATATGGACCTGCGCTTTAAGTCCATACGTGTCTGGTACATTTGATTTTGATATATTATCTTTCCTTTTAACAAACGGCACTATTAAATGGGTGTGGCAATTGTTTTGTGCAAATCCCTCCGTAAACCTAACATCACTTAGCTGATTGGTTCGCGGCCTTAGTATATCATAAGGTGACAAATAAATTATATAGGGATTTGACATCTTATATTGATGCGAAGGCACATCCTCCTTTGTTAAACTGTAAAGCTTTAAATTTAGTTTTTTGTACAAATTCGTAGAACGCGTTGTTCTTATGTACATCATCACTTAACAATAAACTTCCTTTTCTAAGATAGGGAAAAACTGTTTCAAATTCAAATTTCATGTGCTCATAACTATGATCACTATCGTGGAAAAACATATCGATTTTACCCAATTTACTTAATATCATTGGAAGGAGATCTTGAGCATAACCTAAATGTAATTCCCATCGTAATTTTAATTGTTCTGGAACCATCCATCCGGTTTTAGGTTGTGTATTATTAAAATTGTATTCGTGGTTGGTGTCGTTGTTTGGAAGATCAATAGAATACAATTTTCCTTTTCCATTTTTTTGCATGGCATTTAATATAATCCATGAAGATGAGCCGTGAGCCACTCCAGTTTCAATCATGACTTCGGGTTGTAAAACACGAACGCAACACCATATCCATTTCCCAAATGTGGTGTTCAAATTATTTCCTACAACCACATCATAAGTGTTTTTGTTTGGCGCTATAAGTTGAGATGAACTTATTTCTGATAATGCAGATTTCCATAAGCGTAAATCAGTTTGTGCTCCAAAGAGATATTTGGCAGATTCGAGAATAATGGCCTCGTGTAATGCCGCCTTATTCCCCATATAAAAGGATAATGCAGCAAGTGGATGCTTTAGTGCAATGGATTTTCTGCTGGCTTCAAGAATATGCATCATCTTTTATAAGTTTTTATGAACGAATTTCTTTCTGTTTTGCTTTAATTAGGGTGAGGGGTGTTTCATCTCTACATAACTTGCTTGGATAAAACGTAGAGTGATAAATACATTAGCTGCTAATAGCCCTATAGCGGCTCCTGTAGCCTGCATACTTGGAATAAGTAGTATCCCGATTGTTCCTCCTAAAATTATGGCTGAAAGATAAACAAGAAATCTCTTTTTGATTAGTCCCATGCTTTGAATTAATGGTAATGCCCAAAAGAAAATGGATCCTTGTAAAGCACAAATTAATAAGATTATAAAAGGTTCTGCTCCTGCAATAAACTCCTTCCCAAATAAGAAATCAATAATTGTTACTTTCATGTAGAAACAAATGATAAATACAGCTAAAGAAGGAAGGAGCATGACACCTGTTATTTTTTTGATCATGACCTTTATTTTATGGATGTCTTTCGTTGCAATTAAATGCGAAAATTGTGGGAAGATGGAACTTGCTAAGGGATCGGTCAAAGTTAAGATTGAGTAAGCTAATTTTTTTGCAGTTGCATAAATACCAACTGATGATGTATTTCCCATGTTACCCAATAATAATACATCTCCTTGATTCATAAAAACTTTAAGAGAACTGCTGAGGGAATTTCCTAAAATATAGTTGTAAAATTCCTTTTTATGGTATTGTATTAGATTAATTCGACTTTTTAAATAGGGTTGAAGTTCGATGCTCAATTCACGGTAAGCAGCTAAATTACAAGTTAAACTATTCAGTATTCGTGCAGAAATTATTGCTGTGAAAAAAGCTTCCAGATTAGCACCGTAAATGAAAAGAGTGGTAATAACAATCGCTGTTTCTACCGTATCCATTATCATTTGGATGATAGAATTTACTTTGAATTTGTAAAATAGTTTTAAACTAGCTTTAGAAATGGCGTCAATAAAATTCAAACTATTTGCAAAAGCAAAAGCAATGATGTAAAAAGTTAAATTAGGAGCTTTAATGAAAGTGGAGTACGAGAATACAGTAATAATTCCAAGTAATAGAATTGAAAGAAAAGCAGAAATAGTACTAAGTCCATAGCTAAACTTAATAATTGCTACTATTTTATCTTTTCGATCTTCACTAGCATAAATAGCTCCAAAACGAATCATTCCCATTGAAATATTTAAACGTAAAAATTCCTGTGTTGTTAGGATGAAAGCAATTGCTAAAGCGTAAGTTCCAAATAACTCAACACCTAAAATTCGAGTTATCGCTATGGTTTTTATGAATGCAAAAACGGTTCCAAGTGTATTCGCAACGGTTACCCATGAACTATTTTTTAATAGATTTTTAGACTCTGGATCGAATCTTTTAAATAACTTGTTCACTGAATCGTTTAAAGTAGCCATTAACGGCGTTGTCGTTTAAGTGCTAGTGCTCTTTTTTCTTTTTTTTCCAAAAATAGATTTGAAAGTCGCCTTAATGCCACTTTCTTTGTTGTCTTCTTCGTAATAACCATATCCATAACCATACCCATAGCCATAACCATATGAATATTCATATCCATATCCATAGTTTCGGTTGTTGGCTTTCATGGCATTTAAAACTATACAAAGATTTTTGAGTTTACCTTCGTTGTAAAGTTTGTTTACGAAACTTAAATGATGTCTTCGAGTAACACCTTGCCTTACCACATATATATTTATATCAGTGTATTTAGAAAGTACCGTAGCATCTGTAATCAATCCAACTGGTGGAGTGTCAAGGATAATATTGTCGTAATGTTCCTTAAGATAAGTAAATAATTGATCCATGCGAGGAGAGATAATCAGTTCAGATGGATTAGGTGGTTTTGGCCCAGAAAGAATAATATCAAGGTTGGGAATAGATCCAGAATTTTGAATGACTTCTTTTTCTGTATTTAAACCAATGAGGTAATTACTTAATCCTATTTCACTCACGAAATCAAAGCCTACCGTAATTTTTGGTTTTCGAAGGTCACATCCCACTAGAATGGTTTTTCGTCCTGACATCGCTAACATTACCGCTAAATTCAAAGAGCAAAAACTCTTTCCTTCTGAGCTGATGGAAGAAGTCACCATAATGATATTCTGCTCTTTGTTTTGATTGAAGTATTGTAAGTTCGTTCGAATGGATCTGAATGCTTCAGAGATATGTGAATTAGGCTTTTCAGTAACTACTAAGTTTGCCTTTGATGCACTTAGCCCGATCATCCCCAAAATTGGAATGTTGGTTTGTCGTTCTAAATCGTAACGATCAATGATTTTGTCATTTAGTAGGTCGCGTGTGTAAATTAATATTCCTGGAATAAGCAATCCTAATACAATAGCAATAGAATAACTTAAACTTTTTACAGGCTTCAAAGGTTTGAAAAAAGTCCGTGAACTGTCAACTACTCGATTATCTGCAGTGGTAGAAGCGAGGATTATGGCTGTCTCCGCACGCTTTTGTAATAAGTAGGAATAGAGGGTTTCCTTGATGTTTGAACCTCTCATTAAAGTTTGTAATTCACGTTGAGCTCCAGGTAACAATCTAAGTTTTCCTTGTACCTGACCTTTTTGCGATAACGCTTCGTTCAATGAAGATCTCAATCCATTACTTAAACTCTTAATGTTTTCAATCAATGCCGCTTTCGTATTCTGAATTTCAATATTTAATCCTACCAACAAAGGATTTTCTTGTTTCGCTAACGACAATTGCGACTTCCTCTTGTTCTCCAACTCATTCATCTTTAAGATAAGATTCGTAAGTAAGGGGTCGTTTACTAAAATACTTCCAGGCGAGATGTTTCCAGATAATTCCTTGCCTTTACTTACATAGTTTTGTAAATAATCAAGGAAAGATAGTTGTACTTGTAACTCAGAAATTTTTCCATCAAAGTTTTTTACACTTTCTAAATAGGATGTAGCTTCAACGCTTAAATCGGTAATTCCTTTTTTTACACGAAATTGCTCTACATTGGCTTCATTCACGTCAATTTGTTGAGTTAATAATTCAACTTGCTCATCAATAAACTGAAGAGTGTTAACTGCATATTCGTTTTTGAACTCGATTCCTTTGGCAATGTAAAATTCAAAGAGCTTATTAAGAAAATCTTCATTCTTAGCAGGAACAGGTCCTTGTATAGAAGCTTGTAAGATGGTTGATAGTTTGCTTACTTTTTCAACTTTAAGAGCAGTTTGATAAATAACCGTTAAGTTTTCAATGGAATTAAAACGAATTATTATATTTCGTTTTGAATACTCAGGTCTAGAAAAAGCTTCATCTTTAAAATTATCTGTCTTTTCAATTTTAAATTGTCCAATTTTTGTATTTACTTTTTTTCCGAAAAGATAATATCCTATTTGTGGACCACTTGGATGATTATAACTGATCTTATATTTTTTGGCGTCTAAAATTTCAACATTAAGCGAAGTAGAAGGAGCCATGGAATACATGGTGTCTTCTACTAATTGGATCGGTGAATCTTTGTAAATTTCAGAAGTCTTTATTTCTCCTTTTAGAAAATAACTTTTGTTGTAACTTAACTCTTCTAGAGTTTTGTAAATCAGCTGTCGAGATCGGATAATTCCAATTTCAGTTTCAATGCCACCTTCTGTATTAAAGTTATTTAACTGCGAGAACAAATCATTTCCATTGTATTTTTGCTTGTCTTCTTTTATCAAAACAGTGCAACTGGAAAAGTAAATCGGTGTAGAGTACCAATTATAGAAATATGCAGTGATGATTCCTAATGTTAAAGTATATACGTATAAATACCAATGTCTCAGAAAAAATTTATTGAAAATGAATTTTAAATTAACTTGTGTTTGAGGTTCATTAGCACCAATAGCTTGTTGTTGGTTAGGATATGGAAATTGTTGCGGATGCTGTTTGTTGTCACTCATATTGAAGATACGTCTAGGTAAATTAGTTGGTGATTCGCGATATAATAACCGCGATCAATGTTAAGCTGCTCATTACAATCGGAAGTATTCTGTAAAAATTATCACTCTGAGCTACTCTGCCTTTCACAGGAGAAATGTAGAGAATATCGCCTGAGCGTAAATAATAATAAGGAGCTTCGAATAATTCACGAGAGGTAATGTCTACTTCTGTGTATTTTTTTTCGCCACTTTCATCACGGATAATGGTAATGTTTTTCCGATCAGCAAAAATATTTAAATCTCCTGCTAATCCTAATGCTTCAGGAATCGTAATTTTTTCATTGGTTACGCTATAAACGCCTGGACGATTTACTTCGCCAAGTATAGTTACTCTGAAATTTTCAATATAAATTCTTACGGATGGATATTGAAGGTATTTCTCAAGTCGAGCAGTTAAGGTATCTCTAGCAGTGGATGTGCTTAACCCCATCACTTTAATTTTTCCAATCAAGGGTAACTCTATCATTCCTTGTGCATCCACTAAATATCCAATATCTGTGCGGGTAGAAAAAGAACTAGTAGTGGTTTGTTCATTACGCTCACCCGGTGCAATTGAATTAAAAAAACTACTCGCTTCTGGACTTAAACTGGAAACATAAATACTGAGAATATCACTTACTTGAATAATATTTTCGTAGTTCGGAATCTCTTTGTTACGATCTAAATTGAAGTTAGGATAAACTACTTTTTTATCTTGATTCTCCTTCTGTACTTTTTGAAAGTAAGCCACGTCGTTAACACTACGACAAGAAAATAAGCTCAAGACAGTAAGGAAAATAAATGTTAGTTTTAATGATCTCATGGCCACAAATATAAGTATATCACGTTGTTTAAGGAGGTTGTCTAAAGGTTTAGCTTCTTGTTTACGACTTTAGGCTTATCTTGTTACAGCATATCAAGTAATTTAATGTCTTGATAGAACTTTTATTGAGTTCAATTTGTTGTATGCAGCAAGGAGCGCTGATGAATCTCATTTGCCTTCCTACTCAGATTGTCATAATTTCACACCATAAATCTAAGAATACCCATGAATCAACCCCAAGTTCAGGAAGATGAACAAAAGCATATTGATGCGTTCAATGCACGAATTGCTTATGGTAAAACCATCGAACCCAAAGATTGGATGCCCGAAAAATATCGGAAGCAGTTGTTGAGAATGATGTCGCAACATGCTCATTCAGAAGTTGTTGGAATGTTGCCGGAAGGAAATTGGTTGACTCGTGCTCCTAGTTTAATGCGTAAAGCAGTGTTATTGGCAAAGGTCCAAGATGAAGCGGGACACGGACTTTATATCTATTCTGGGGCCGAAACTTTAGGTACCGATCGGGCCGAAATGATCGATCAACTTTTGTCGGGAAAAGCCAAATATGCTAGTATTTTCAATTATCCAACTTTAAATTGGGCCGATATGGGCGCTGTGGGTTGGTTGGTTGATGGAGCTGCCATCGTGAATCAAACGGCTTTGGCAAAATGTTCGTATGGTCCGTATGCTCGTGCGATGATTCGAATTTGCAAAGAAGAAAATTTTCATAGCAAGCAAGGATATCAAATTATGGCGCATATGATGCGTGGCACGAAAGAGCAACAAGAAATGGCGCAAGATGCGGTAAACCGTTTTTGGTGGCCTGTATTGATGATGTTTGGTCCTTCCGATTCCGATTCTCCTAATTCGGATGATTTGATGAAGTGGAAAGTAAAACTGTATTCAAATGATGATTTGCGTCAACGTTTTATCGACCGTACCGTTCCGCAAGCAGAAGCCATCGGAGTGAAAATTCCAGACGATAAATTAAAATGGAATCCAACTACACGTCATTATGAATTTGGTGAAATTAATTTCGATGAATTGAAGTCTGTTATCACCGGAAATGGTCCGTGTAATAAGTTGCGCATGAAACAAAGAAATGATGCACATAAAAATGGAGCCTGGGTGCGATAAGCTGCAATTGCTTACGCCGAAAAGAAAGCAAAAGCATAGTTTGATTATATTAAAAAGTAAAGAATAGAATACTCAAGATTAAAAGATATGTCAACAAAGGATAATTGGCCCACTTGGGAAGTTTTTACACAACAAAAAAATGGTGCTCCTCATGAGCATGCTGGGAATGTTCACGCTCCCGATGCAGAAATGGCTTTGCTCAATGCACGTGATGTGTATGGCCGCCGACAAGAAGCCGTTAATATTTGGGTGGTTCCTAGTGTCGCTATAACGGCATCTACCCCCGAAGATATGGGTCCATTTTTTGAGCCAGGAAATGATAAGATGTATCGTTGGCCAAATTATTATAAAACGCCGGAAGGCATTAAGCAAATTTAATGGAGACGAATATCGCCTTGCATAAATATTGTGTGCGTATCGCCGATACCAGTTTAATTCTGGCGCAACGTATGTGCGAATGGTGCGGGCACGGACCTGTCTTAGAAGAAGATATTGCAATGAGTAATATGGGCCTCGATTTGATTGGTCAGTCGAGAGGATTTTATTCTTATGCTGCTAAATTAGAGGGTAAAGGCCGTACTGAAGATGATATTGCCTACTTCCGTAATGAACGTGAGTTTTTAAATCGTTGTATCGTCGAACAACCAAATACCGATTTTGCCTATACCATGATGCGTTCTTTTTTACACGGATGTTTATCGTATTTGCAATTCCGTACCCTTGTGAATAGTAAGGATGATACCATCGCCGGTCTTTCTGAAAAAGCATTGAAGGAAATGACGTATCATGTGCGTCATGCCAGCGAATGGATCATTCGTTTGGGTGATGGTACCGATGTAAGTCATGATAAAGTGAAGGATGCTCTAGAAAATCTTTGGCAGTTTACGGATGAGTTATTTGAGATGGATGATGTGGATCAATCTTTAATTAAAAGTGGAATCGCATGTGATCTTTCTTTGTTACGTGCCGAATGGGATCAGATGATAAATGAAGTATTCGCAAAAGCAAAATTAGAACGCCCTGTTGGAGGCTACCAATCTAAAGGTGGATTCAATGGCACACATACCGAACACCTCGGACATTTATTATCCGAAATGCAATATTTACCGCGCGCTTATCCCGATGCCATTTGGTAAGATGGGCGCATCAACTCCCATAACTACCGATGCCATTTGGAATTTACTAAAACAAATTCCCGATCCCGAAGTGCCTGCCATCAACATTGTTGAATTAGGCGTGGTAAGAGATGTGATTTTTTCGGAAGATGCAAGTGGAGTAGAAGTAGTGATGACACCTACCTATAGTGGTTGTCCTGCTATGAAGGTGATGGAGGATGATGTAAAAGAAAAGCTAAGCTCAGAAGGCCTGGATGTAAAAATCAGAATCGTTTACAAGCCCGCCTGGACGACCGACTGGATGAGCGAAGAAACCAAGGCCAAATTGAAAGCCTACGGAATTTCTCCGCCGCCCAAACTCACCTTCGAACATTTGCATCCATTATCCTCAGTAAAAAATGCCGAAGTGATTTGTCCCTTTTGCGATTCAAAAAACACAACCCTCACCAGTCAATTCGGCTCCACCGCCTGCAAAGCCTTGCATTTTTGTGATAACTGCCATCAACCATTTGAATTGTTTAAATGTCATTAAATTTAGCGAAGCGCAGCCTAAGCGCCTTTGAAATAAAATTTATCGCAGCGCAGCCTTAGCGCCTCTGCGCCTTTGCGAGAAAATTTAGCGAAGCGCAGCCTTAGCGCCTTTGAAATAAAATTTATCGCAGCGCAGCCTAAGCGCCTTTGAAATAAAATTTATCGCAGCGCAGCCTTAGCGGCTCTGCGCCTCGTATGTTTGCAGGCTAGGTAACAAAACCCCATAGACAGTATATTAGAATTTGAGTAAAAAGTCAAATCTTTGTAGATATAAACCAAAATAAGAAAAGGAGTGAGAGAAGAATCGCGCCTAAACAACTAAA
>JANOAX010000216.1:0-11619 GCA_031411335.1 Bacteroidota bacterium | reverse complement strand
CCAACCACTAAAGGTGACGATATCATTTATCGTTTCGAATTCGCACAAACAAATGAAGACCCGACAACATTCTTTAACATCCGTCTTGGTCAGGAAAATTTAAAAACTACTTATACTTGTTCACGCAGTATTGACGAAGGTCATTCATTTCAAACCATCGTTTCAAATGGTGTAGTACCTCCAAACAATATTGGGCCGCGTTCTATTCAAAGTCCTGTTGGATTAGGTGCTACAAGTTATAACACTTTGCGCACTAGTGCAATTGCTACTGCATCTACAGGCGAACAAATTTTTTGTGGTCCATCTGATGATCCATTCTTTGTTGACCTAGGCGGTATATTTGATTTAGGGCAAACACGTGGATCAAATGATGCTCGTGATGGATTGAGCTGCAAGAACACTCATTCTATTTGTATCAAAGCTCCAATTTCTACTTTGCAAAAAGATGGTAAAGATGTAAGTCAAGCTGCAAACATTCTCGATTCAGATTACATCATTGGAGTGTACGCTACTGCAAGTCGTAAATTAATTACTGTTCGTAGTTTACATGGAGGTAAACCTATCAATATTGGACAATGGGTTCAAATTTCACGTTTAGGAATGCCATTAACAAACGAAGTAGTAATTCCAATTGGTAAAAAAGATTATTGGAATTCTATTCAACCTTATAATGAAGATACAGCTTTAGAAAAATATTTTACGAATCCTGAACTTGCGTTATACATGGACGATAGTCAGTTTGGTACAGCTGTTCCAGCACTTTCAGCTTTACGCATTCAACGTAATTCATTACAATCATTTGATTTTGGAAATACGCACGATGGTCTTGCTGGTCTTTTAGGAAATCCAGCGACGGTTGGAACTGCATTTGACGTTAACTTATTTGGAAATTATTTATTACGTCCAGGTCAGCCTCGTTCTGTAGATTTATTACCAATCTTTATGACTGGAGTTCCTAATCTTGCGCCTTATCAATTAGCGACAGGTAAAAACGGAAATCCATTGGCGGCTGGAAAACCTTTCATTAATAATTTCCTTCCAACCTTTGGTGACATGCTTCGTTTAAACATGGCAGTTCCAGTAACGCAACGTAATGATCCAGCCTTTAGCTCACTTGGTCTTATACAAGCAGCAGTGTTAGGATTAACTGATCCAGCCTATAACGGTTCTACTGCATTACAATTTATTCCTAACATGGATGGATTTCCAAATGGTCGTCGTTTAGAAGATGATGTAACCCGTATCGAACTTCAAGCGGTTAGCGGAGTAGTACTTGCTGCTATTGGATTATGGTATGATGATTATACTGTTGGTGGTGCAAATCCAGTAACTCCAAATCTTGGTGGTGTATTATCTTACACTACTGGTGTTGAATCAAACGACAGACCCTTCAAATCAAGTTTTCCATATCTTGCTAATCCATCAAGTGGTTTCGGTGGTTGCGGTGGTGCACTTCAAACTAATAACACCCCTTTATATCCTCCGCAAGATGTGAGTTTAAAATTAGGAACACCAGAATTGTTCATGACAAACTATCCAAATCCTGCAACTACACAAACAACTTTTAAATATCGTGTCCTTGATAAAACAAAGGTTACTGTAAAAATTGCTGATCAAACTGGAAGAATTATTGATACTCCTGTTAATAACAAAACAGTAGAAAGCGGTACTCATGAATTAACTTACAACGTGACCAATCTACAACCTGGTTTCTACTTTGCCATTGTTGAAAATAATGACCAGACTACTCAGTCCATTAAATTCACAGTTACCAAATAGAGTTTTTAATTAAACCATTAATAAAGCCCTGCAATTTTTGCGGGGCTTTATCTTTTATAGTAATTTATTAGTAAGTTTTGTAGAATGCTTTATAGTTTACGAATTGCAATTAAGAACGATTGCTATTGCAATATCGTCAAGCTATTTTAAGGTAGAGGATTAATTATAAAAAAATTTCCCGTTGCATTGCATTAGTATCAGGCTAATTTATTTTTTAAAATAACGATTTGCAACTATGTTGTAATTTAACTGCTCTTTTTAAATGATCTAACATATCAACAAAGGAAATCAGAATGAAAAACAGAATTGGAGAGAACTAAAAAGTAATTCCAGCTTTTATTCCACCCCAGCGATGAAATTTTCCAGTGTCGAATTCTTTGGTTAGCATGGACTGGCAGTACTCAAGATAAACATTACGAAAGCCAAACACAATTCCAAAATTAGTTTGAAAAACTGTTCTGGTTAATTGATGGGATGTAAGTGTGTAAGGGCTCTTTCGATTAAACAAACCACCTTGTAGGGTTGCATTGTATCCTACCAGACCTACTAAAGGTTGCGCATAACCATGAAATTTAAAACTATTTTTGGGTACCCTTGCAGACGATAAATACGGAGAATTAAATTTACCAAAAAGAAATGTACACCCTACTTGCGCATTATCCATTAAAGTTCCAGCCTGTATTTTTCCAAGTGAACTGAACAAAAAACTATTTCTATATTGGTATAACTGTCGCTCATAGCTTAATTCATAATTTAAAACAACATCATTTTCTATTTGATGCTCCCAACCTAGAGGTTCAATATTTTTAAGCCATTTGTGAATGGATTTCTGCATCTCACTACCAAAAGCTACTGGACCTAATCCACCAATGCTCAACGTAGAGCTTAATCGTTGGTGATGCAAAGTATCAATAGAAATTAGAAATGTTTTGAGTATTAAGTAAGCAGCAAAAGGGCGGTCGTACTGAATAATTTCTTTTTGACGAATACTTGAAGGTGTAAAAACTGCGTGCTCCAAAGCGAGTCCATAATGGGAGCTATTATTCTTCAATTTAGGCAACAACACATTCAACGGATTTTCTTTCAACCCTGGAGAGGAGAATTCCAAATTAATTCCCTGGGAATAATAAAAATCGCTTGACGTAAAAAAGTCATTCTCATAATGCAAACGAAAATAACCAGTGCTTTCCATACTCCTGTATGAAGCGGTGTTATCAATGGTTTGAGACAAGAGGGAAAAGGGGGCCCCACAAAACAAAATCAGCAATTTCTTAATACCAACCACGAATAATGTACGCAATATTGTCAGCTACGGTTTCATCAAAATAACAATTATGCATTGATTTACATATTAATTTCAATTATCAAATCCATCCTTAATACTTCACCGTATATATCATATCAGAACCACCCTTATTCTGACATTATTATAACAAAAATGTTGTGTGAAAAACAAACAAACTTCGTTTAAACCAAGCCATATTGTTTATAATAAATTGATTATGTGCTCTTTATTGTTTTAAATGGATGATTTTATGGTCTAAAATAAGAAATGAGACTATAGAGTTAATAGTTAAATACTCGTTCGATTTCGGAATTTCTTTACTCGGATTGCATTCTACAGCAATAATTGACTTTCTTTGCTAAAGGAAAGAGATTATTCTTCCTTTACAAATGCCCAATAAAAAATATAGCGAAGAAGAACTTGTGAATTTATTAAAGCAGAATGACAAAGCTGCCTTTAGTTATCTGTATGATCATTATTCGGGGGCTCTTTTTGGAATTATTCTTAAAATAATAAACCAAGATGAAGAAACTTCTGAAGATGTGTTACAGGAAGTTTTTATTAAAATTTGGAAAAAAATTACAACTTACGATCCCTTAAAGGGAACGCTTTTCACTTGGATGTTAAACATTGCGCGGAACACCGCTATTGATAAAGTTCGCACTTTTAAAAATGTATCAATCCAATCCATCGATATTAACGTACATAGTGTAGACAAAATACATCAGCATAAATCGGTGGAAGATAAAATTGGAATAAAAGAGATCGTGAATAAACTAAAGCCCGAATACAAAACAATAATTGATCTTGCCTATTTTGGCGGCTACACGCAGGAAGAAATTGCTGAAGAACTAAAATTGCCTTTAGGAACGGTAAAAACACGAGCGCGAGCTGCATTAATTGAACTTAGAAAAGTAATCACATAAATGGATATTAAAGAATACATATCGTCGGGAATATTGGAGCAATACGTACTTGGCACTATCAGCAAAGAAGAATCGCTGGAAGTGGAAAAAGTAGCTATGATGCATACTGAGGTCCAAAATGAAATTGAAGAAATCAGTAAAGCGATAGAACAATATGCCATGGAAAATGCGGTGGAGCCTAGCCGTAATGTAAAAACATTTTTAATTGCGACCATTGATTATATGGAACGTATGGAAAATGGAGAAGCACCATCATTCCCACCGGCTTTGAGTGCGTCTTCAACGTTAGCTGATTTCGCTTCATGGCTCAATCGTGAAGATATGATTTTACCCGCTGATGCAGAAGATCCATATGCTAAAATCATTGGTTATACTCCAAGTCAAAAAACAGCAATCATCTGGATAAAAGATTCTACTCCACCTGAATTGCATCACGAAGAATACGAGAAATTTTTAATTGCTGAAGGAACTTGTAATATTATTGTAGAAGAAAAAGTTTATCAATTAGTGCCCGGTGATTATTTTGCCGTTCCGCTTCACAAAACGCACATCATCAAAGTAACTTCTGATATTCCTTGTAAAGTTATTCTTCAACGGATCGCGGCCTAAACAATTAATAAATAGTTGGCTTTTATTTTACTTAATTGGCGCTATAAAATTGCATTTTTCGTTTTAAACATTTCAAAACAATGTAAATTATTTCACTTCAATTCCTTTTGCAAATTCTTATTTTCAATTAAAGATTTGGCTAAAACAAAACAAACGGGTTTCAAAAAATATATAACTGCAACTTAGTGATTGGGGTTTATCGTGTTGACTACGATAAGAAGGATACTGAATTAACTCCAGACAATAACAAAAATACAAGATCGCATTTTAAAAGAGGATTGTAAACTTATCTCAAGACAAAACGCAAACCAAAGTACAACACCTGCTTTCATTTTTCTATGAATAAAGCAAAATGAAAAACCGAAATGGCCATGTGTGAATAATGCAACCCTTTTCCAAAATTTTGTAACAATTCTAATTTTGAGAGTTCGCAACTTAGTATCAATAATTATTCGCTACTATGGAAATAAAATGGGAAAAAACTCAGCTGCAGAGAAGTACAAAACAATTTTCTATTAATAGAACAGTTAATCTTCCGCTAAACAATGTATGGAAATCTATATTCAAATTCTCTGGCTATTTATTTTAGCAATACCTATTGCCTGCATTTCTTGGACTGTTACTTTTGAAGAAATATTTCGCGAACCAAGAGAATATTTTGTCAAACGAAGCAAAGAAAGTAAAACTTTATTGGGAAGAAAACTATTCTTTCTTTTTACCTGTGAGTATTGTTTCAGTCACTACATAGCCATTTTATTTCTTTGCTTAACTGATTATAAACTATTGATCAATGATTGGCGTGGTTATATCATAGCAGGATTCTCATTGGTTTGGATTGCTAACAACTATATGAATTTGTTTGGCCGTACTCGACAAGATATTCAAAAGGAAAAAACAGAGATCAAGGAAATAGAAAAAAATTTGGATGTTTGAATTGTTAATAAGAAAACCAAACAGTATTAAATTGAACACTTGTCCATTTGCAAACACATTTTATTTTTTCATAAAACACATTCATTGACAAAAAATAATTCTTAAACATCAAAGGCCTCAGTGCAAAAACATCAATATGTAAACTTGTCACGTCATCGTCTTGCAAAAATATGGTGTGACCTTTATAAAACATAACTTATGAGGAGTGGAGCTGGGTTAAAATTACTGTTGAGCAGCCAATTTCGACCAATAGCACAGAAATAATGATACTATATTCGAAATTTAAGAAAAATATTTATACCTTGTCCTCTTATAAAACACAACACCATGAAAAAATACATTTTATTTATGTTCCTGACGCTTCAGGTCATCACGCTACAGGCACAAAAAGCTTCGTATAAAGACAACCAAATTCAAATTGATGATCAACCCATAGCCAGTATAAGAAGTATGGACAGTAAAGGGACGATGGGCATGGTGAATGACTTTGAAATTTACAACATGAAGAACGAACTGATGATTGTGGCTGCCTATGCAAGTGAGTATCCTGAAGGCAAGGATGACAATATGAGTTATTACTACAAGCTTTCATTTGTAGGTTTAGATAAGGAAGGTTACTTTAAACTTTCCAAGCTAGGCACTGCTAAATCTTTAGCCAAACTGATAGGAAATGGTGGCATCATAAAAAATGATTCGTTAGATAAAGATGCCTTGTTCACGTTTATTGCTCGCAATGGAAAAACAGCACCTGCGGCTAAAGTGGAGTATGTACTTGTGCAGCGCGACCGTTCATGGCCGCTCGATTTTCGTGAGCCCGGTAATATTGAACAGCAAAGTAAATTGATTGGAAATTATCGTGACGTAACTCCTAATGGAAGCAATGTGGATTATTATGAGATTTCGTTACCGGGAGGACTGATGGTCGCTAAAGTTAATTTTAAAGAAGGTAACGATTCACAAGTTTGCGAAATAACCACACTAAAAGATAATTTAAAAAGAGCAGTACCTACTCCATCAAAAGAAAGAAATGTGAAAGTGCTAATGGGCGATCGGAATCTAGAAGTAGTAAAACGGATTGTTAAATGGCTTGTCGATAATCGCTATTTATAATCACAATTAAATCTTTTTAAAATTCCCCTGGCCGTTAAGGTATGTAACCTGCATTACTAAAACAGAGTTGGATGACGAGTACGGAAGTAGAAGTATTTTATCCCAAAAGCCTTACTGCATGGAGAAAATGGTTAGAAAAAAATCATCTTTCGAAACATGCAGTATGGCTTGTTTTTTATAATAAAGAATCCAATAAATTTTCACTCTCCTGGAGCGAGTCGGTGGACATTGCACTTTGCTTTGGCTGGATTGACAGTAAGAAAATAAAAATAGATTCCGAAACATCACATCAATTTTTTAGCAAACGGAAGGCGAATAGCACTTGGTCAAAAATCAACAAAGAGAAAGTTGTACAGCTCACTGCAAAAGGAATAATGACAGATGCAGGTTTAAAGTGCATTGAAATTGCCAAACAAAATGGCTCATGGACACTTTTAGACGAGGTTGAAGAACTAATTATACCAAAGGATCTTGAAAGTAAATTTAAAGCGAAAAAAGGCTCGAAAGAATACTATTTAAGTTTGAGCAAAACGAATAAAAAAATAATTCTCCAATGGGTAGCGATGGCCAAGCGACCAGAGACCAGACAGAATAGGATTGATGAAATAGTAGAGCTTGCAAGCAAACAGCAAAAACCAAAACATCTACAATAAATTTGAATAGTGTACATTGCCTTTAGTTCAACAATAAAAGACATCTTCACAAACAGGCAAATCATTATGCATAAACCAAAAATAACTATATCTAAAAAACTCACAACCATGAAAAGAAATATTCTTAAAAGTATATTCCTACTTGGAACAACGTTAACACTTCTTTCATTCAATTTACAGGTCCCCGAGGGATGGGTCAAAGGAGGATCTGAGGCAAAGAGTTATGAAATGGTAACTGAAAAGGGCGCTGGACCAGAAGGAGGCAATGCTGCAACCATAAAGTCAATTAACAAAAAAATTAAAGGATTCGGTACACTCATGCAAAATTCTTCTCCTAATAAATATCTTGGGAAACGGGTTCGCATGTCGGGGCAAATGAAATCAAAAAATGTTGCTGATTGGGCTGGCTTATGGTTTCGCATTGATCAAGAGAATCCACGAAAATCTCTATCTTTCGATAATATGAAAGATGGCAAAACTGATCGATCCATCAAAGGAACCACAGAGTGGAAGAAATATGAAATTGTATTGGACATTCCGGAAAACGCTAACAATATGTCGTATGGTGCATTGTTAAATGGAACCGGACAAATTTGGTTTACAAATATTGAATTTGAAATAGTAGATAATTCCGTTCCCACAACTGGGAGAGAAAAGAAAACCGAACCAACAAATCTTGATTTTAAAAATTAATTTTTCTAGTTTGTAGAGCAGCCTGTCTTTTGACGGGCGAACAGAATTGTTTTTCTTATTATCTTTGATATACACTCCACTGTAGTTTACTTTACTGATGGAACATAACAAGATTTACAATAACATTTAAATGGAATCAATAAAAAGATTTTTTTGTTTGGCGATACATGTCCTCTTTGGGCAAATTACACAAGCACAAACACTGAATAAAATTGTGCTGGACGGCAAAGATGTTAACGGCGGTCATTACTTTGCTGTTGAACCTTCCACTGATCACATTGCCGGTGTTTTAGTTCTGTTAGCCGGTTTTGGACAACGTCCTGAAGATAGTCCGCCGGAAACCAAACTACATCAGGAAGCTTATAAGAATAATATATTAACCATCTTTTATGCAGGTGGGAACAAGTTGTACGCTGACTCCATTACACAATCAAAATTAACCAACGTAATTAAAGATGTTCTAACGCGCTTCAAAGTAAAGAGTAACAGTTTTGTTATAGGAGGTTACTCTGCAGGTGGAATGATTGCCATGAGATATGTGGAGCTTTGCAATGAGTATCCTGAAAAATTTCCCATTCAACCTAAAGGGATCTTTACTATTGATTCTCCCATAGATATTTTTACAATCTACGAGCAATTGGAAGAAAATTCAAAAAACAAATACTCTGAACTAGCCGTTGAAGAAGCGGTGAGAGCGATGGAACACATAAAAAACGATCATGGAATACCGAGAGATCATATTTCAACCTACGCGAAACTTACTGCATTTAGCATGAATAAAAATTACAGTCAAAACGAAATCTATTTAAAAAATACAGCGGTAAGAACATACCACGATGTGGACATTGCATGGCGTATAAAAAATCGAAATCAAACTGTCCATGGATCCAATTATGAAGTAACGGCAGAACTCATTAATCGTTTAGTTTTAATGGGGAATGACAAGGCAGAATTTATGCAATCATTTCAAACCGGATATCGCTCCAATGGAGTAAGGCATCCGCACTCTTGGTCGATTGTTAATGAAGTGGAGTTAATACAATGGATGAAAGGATTGCTGAAATAAAACGAATATAATCGATGATTTGCAATATGTCCGTTGGAAATTATCTCTAAACAAATAGGTTTAATCAAATATGTTGAACTTTTTGAGAAATTGATTTAATATTGCGTCTATATCAAGTTTAAATAAGAAATTTGCTACATAAATATTTTACCTTTTAATAAATTTGAACATGACCATCACAAAATCTTCAATAATAAAAACACTACTCCTACTGTTTTTAGTTTTTGCCGGATTACATTATGCAAAAGATATTCTTATGCCCCTTACCATTGCTAGTGTTTTGGCGACTCTTTTTTTTCCTTTTTGCAAATGGATGGAAGGAAAGAAAGTACCTAAAGGGTTGGCCGTATTAATTTGTGTGCTAATATTATTGATAATTATCGCTGGAATAAGTATATTACTTGGGTGGCAGATATCAGCTCTGGCAAATGATTTTCCAGTGATAAAGCAAAAGAGCAGAGCAATTATTGATCGCATTCAGGAGTATATATTGAATAATTCAAATATTTCAGCAGAAGAACAATTCCAAATAATAAAAGAAGAGCAACCATCCTATACCAATATTGTTCAGATGATAGTAGGTTCATTTACCTACATACTCACCAATTTATTATTTACATTGGTTTACCTCTTTTGTCTGCTTTATTATCGCAGTCACATAAAACAGTTCATCCTCAAAATTACGCCCGCTTCTGATCGAAAAGAAATGGAGCAAGTTATTTACAATGCCGCTTTGATTTCCCAGCAATATCTGGTTGGTCTTTCAAAAATGATAATATGCTTATGGATAATGTATAGTATTGGATTTAGTATATTAGGTGTCAAACATGCTCTATTTTTCGCGCTACTATGCGGACTCCTTGAAATCGTTCCTTACGTCGGAAACATTACTGGAACTTTACTAACTGTATTCGTTTCTGCTGGGCAGGGAGCCTCTGTTCAAATGCTTGGAGGCATAATAGTCGTTTATGGAATTGTGCAGCTAATTCAAGGATGGCTACTGGAGCCATTGATCGTTGGACACCAAGTGAAAATAAACCCATTCACAACAATCATTGCCTTAGTAGTGGGTGAATTAGTGTGGGGTATCCCTGGTATTTTTCTTGCTATTCCAATTATAGCAATGATTAAAATTGCATGTGACCATTTCGAACCGCTAAAACCATATGGCTTTTTGATAGGTCCAACTGAAAGTAAAAATAAATAAACTAATACCAAGTGCAAGTATATTTTAGTCCTATCTGCTTCCCGATAGCTATCGCATAGGCGTCAAGACTAAATTAAAGGTTTAGCAACAATTTGCAGATAGTGTTGATGGCTAATATCCAATATGTAGAGACGCCATTAATGGCGTCTCTACAGGAATTCACCCCCTTAATAGAGTCCGCCTTCCATACCAAAAAATAAATTATTTTAGATGCGTGATCAAGCAAATACTCTTAAAAGAAAAACTATAATTTTTAAGAGTGAAAAGTTCGTCAATTTTCTTTAAGAAATTACTTTTTAGCTTGACGCCTATGCGATAGCTATCCATCGGCCGCCAAAGTCTTACCGACGGCGCTGCGGGACTCTTTTTCACCAATACTTCTTAAAAAAATAGTTCCGGAGGCTAAGGCTATGCAACGATTTTTTTAAATCGTATCGGCAAAAAAATACGTCGCAGGGTTGAACTAAAATATATTTGTAAATGGTATAACATATCAGGAATACCTTCTAGCCTATTGCCGAGTAAACTTTTGTTAAATTTGAGCGAATGATTTCATTTGAAGTAGTAATTTTCTCAGTGCAGTTGAAACTTGAATAATCGTATCACATAACTGAAACATATTATTTGCAACCCAAGTCAATAAACTAATTTTGAATATGAAATAAATTGTTCTATAAATAAAAATACACTTTTGTATTACTACCAATTACAAGTATAGTTCCAGCTAACTTCTGCTAACTATTTTTTCATACTTTTGAATTAGATCTAACCACATTTCATAAATCGATTAGAACAGCCTTATCAAATTAGTCCTTAATACAATGACAGAAGAACTAAAGAAAGACATCATACAATGGGATATAAAATCTTGGTCGAAGGCGCTCGAATACTGGGAAAACACTATTGAGTGGAGTAAAATTCAGAACGGACTTGAGTTAGGTGGTCGACAAGGTGGACTTTCACTTTGGCTTGCATTAAAAGGCAAACAGACAATTTGCTCTGACCTCCACGATGTTAAAAGTACTGCTGAAAAACTTCATTTAAAATACCATGTAACTTCACTTGTAGCCTATCAAGACATTGACGCTACTAATATACCGTATGAAAATTATTTTGACATCATCGTATTTAAATCCATTATCGGAGGAATTGGAAGCAATGATAACTATAAAATTCAGCAAAAAGTTTTCAACCAAATTTACAAAGCATTAAAACCTGGTGGTAAGCTTTTGTTTGCAGAAAACCTTATTGCATCACCCCTTCATCAGAGACTCAGGAAAAAGTTTGTCAATTGGGGAAGTACTTGGCGATATGTTTCCATTAAAGAAATAAAAGAATGCTTGAAAGACTTCTCCTCC
>JANOAX010000215.1:0-7430 GCA_031411335.1 Bacteroidota bacterium | reverse complement strand
TACAAAAATTTACAGAATTAATACTTCAACAGGTTATTCCTATCAGACAGGTAGCTTAGGGAATGTAGTAATTAATGGTTTTGCAATAGGATTAGGTTTCTAATTCTTTGCTTAAAAAAAACTCCAGCACATTGCTGGAGTTTTTTTTCAAAATTGAAAGACTGAAGTTTTACCTCTGCGTTATTTGTCTTTAAGTTTAATGTCAATTATTTTTACTTGTTGCTCGTCATTGGTATAGTTTATCGTCAAAACATCATTTTTCAAATTCATTTCATTAAATTGTCTTGAAGGGATCACATCAAGAGTTAATTGTTCTTTAAATGGATGTCTTTGTATATGATTTGAATTAATAAAATAAATAATTAATTCAGCAGTTTCAACATTCAAATAAACTACAAAATCAAATTTATATTCATGAGCATTTTCAAATTGAATATCCGTGTCGATACAAATAAGTTGTCCGAAATCCATTATATTTTTGCCTGTAGTTTTGTCTAAGAGGCTATAATCACATGGTCCAGTAGCCGGACATCCATGTCGGAAAAGTAATGATTCTGAAAATTCCTTTATCAAATGATATCCTATTCTATAAGTATACCCATAAAGTTCTAAAGGAACTTGATTAATAACCGTTTTAGATTTATATCTATTTTCTAATGTCAACCAAACGCTGTCACAGTTAAACTGCCAATAAATTTTAGAATCGTTCTTGAAAACTAGGGTGTCACAATTAACCGTTGATGAATTCATAACAGGAAATTCATCACAAAAACAAATGTTGTTTTGTCCAGTGCAAACTCCACATAGTGAAATTAATATAATGATTAAAAATTTTGGCATAATATTGCTCCTAATTTTCTTGCAGTTGGCGTCCGATGGGTTTTGCAAAATTCAACTGGCTAAAGCACCAAAATATATTAACTTCTAAATGGAAATTTTTAATGTATGCCAGCTCTCATGTTTACTTGTTTATAACGAAGTTCCTCTGAATGCCGTTTTTAAGAGTTGCCTTCAGGTAATAAAGTTCCCTCAAATTTTTTCCCACCCCTGAGCTTGGTACATTTTTGCTATTTCAGTAAAACTTTCATCAGTATCAATAATTTCGTCTTCTACTCTAAGCATATAAAACCCACCAATTGGATTTATGATTATATCGCTTATTTTTTTCTCCTTATTCCAAGCACTGTCCTCCAAAAATGAGTGCAGTATGGGAACAAAGTCCATTTTAAAATTTCTTCTCATTACACCTATTACTTTTCCATTTGGAGTTCTGAATTGCTGGTCAACTGTCGATTTTAGCATATGTTTAATTTTAATTAATATATATGGGTAGATTTACTTTTTTATAATTATGTAGATTCTCTTTTTTTGACAACTTATTACTGTTGGTTTAATGTTTTAATAATGAGTGGCGGCAAATTTAGGTAATAAATGAGCTAGACAAAATAAAGATTGACAGAACAAATAGCGGAAACTAGTTATTTTTTTGAAATTGTAAAGAAAAAATGATAGACTTTTCCATTTAAAGGAATGTCGATTATTAAATCATCTGTTTTTTCATAATCTATGTTTACATACCCTACATATTCATCCTCATTCATAATTGTATTAAGTTTCATATATCCATCACTTAATGATTTTTTAATTTTGTATTGTTGATTTTGATAATTAGAAATATTTTTGCTAGCATTTTGGTTTGCATCATATGCCGCACCCGCGTTGTAACTTAATGTGTTGCTTTTACTATAAGCAGCTCCATAGGAATAAGTCGAACCATATACACTACTGTAAGTGTTGCCTGAATAGCCGTATGCTGAACCAAAAGAACTTGAACGACCAACACTTGACCCCGTTGTACTTGAGACCGAGTAACCAGCATTAGAAGCAGCCATACTTTCACTAAATGAAACAGCAAATGCATTCCAACTTTGCTTTTTCTTGACTTTTTTCATGTATTCAGCATATGTTAAGACTTTTACATCTTTTCCATTTTTATTGCCAACTTTAGCACTAATTATAGTTGGATCAAAATTTATTTGTTTCCCCGTTGTATTTTGAATTAAAATGTTTGCCTGAAAGTATTTTCCATAAGTATTGTCAATAGAAAGAAGAACCGCTACTTTTAATCCATTATCCTCATAATATTCTACTAAACTTCCTTCTTTGAAATAATATGATATCTCTTTAATTGGTGTTGCATTAATAATGGTTGAAATGTCTAAAAAATCGTCTTCTTTAATTTTTTTATCAATTTGGAATCCGATAAAGTTGAAACCATTCCCCTTG
Source organism: Bacteroidota bacterium (assembly GCA_031411335.1). Lineage (GTDB taxonomy): Bacteria > Bacteroidota > Bacteroidia > AKYH767-A > OLB10 > JAJTFW01. Next base: position 5,144 of record JANOAX010000215.1, on the reverse strand, counting down.
AAATTTTCTATTAAATCCAAATTTTCTGCAGAATCTGGTAATTTCTCAAACTCTAAAGTGAAATTTATTGTTTGGTCTAGATTTTCTAAAAGAGCATACTTGTTACTTGAAGCAAGCGGGATATTAAAGCTGTTTAATAGTTTATATTTTTGGTTCGTGTGATTATCCTTGATGTAAAAATTATCGTCAATAAAAATAACATTACCTATTACTGAATTGCAGACATAACGCATATGAACTAAAGTGCTAAATTCACGAAAGTCAATTTGTACAATTTCAACTCCGGGATAAGATAATGAAGCTTTGAAATTCCTATATTGTCCTGAAAGGTTTTGCGAAAGCAACAATAATATCGAAATTAATTTGAGATGTTTCATCGTTGTCTGTTTTTATAATGTTTGTTGTCATTTAATTTTGCATAATTTTAAGTTCCTTTTGTTCATTGGCTTAATTATGATATCAATACCGAATTCCAACATCCAACATCCTCTACGCCAACGTCCGCTTCACGGCAACATTTTCGTATCCTTCAATATTATCACCGACACGAACATCGTTATAATTCGAAATACTTAATCCGCATTCCATACCGGCTTGAACATCTTTCGCATCGTCTTTGAAACGTTTCAATGATGATAATTCACCAGAGTGTACAACGATGCCATCACGAATGATTCGAATTTTGGTATTACGATTGACTTTACCATCTGTAACCATACAACCTGCAACGGTTCCTACTTTAGGGATCTTGAATACTTCACGTACTTCTACATTACAAATAATTTTCTCTTCGAAGTCTGGCGCTAACATACCTTCCATTGCGGCTTTCACTTCGTTGATCGCATTGTAAATAATGGAATACAATCGTACATCAATCTCTTCTTGTTCTGCCAATCTACGTGCAGATACACTTGGTCGAACTTGGAATCCGATGATGATTGCATTCGATGCGCTTGCTAACATCACGTCAGACTCAGAAATTTGTCCTACACCTTTCAACAAAACATTCACTTGAATTTCTCCAGTAGAAAGTTTCAATAATGAATCGGCTAATGCTTCTACCGATCCATCCACGTCACCTTTCACGATTACGTTTAACTCTTTAAAGTTACCAATCGCCAAACGACGACCGATCTCCTCCAACGTAATATGTTTATGTGTACGAATTCCTTGCTCACGTTGTAATTGCAAACGCTTGTTGGCGATTTCACGTGCTTCACGTTCATCTTCCATCACATTAAACTGATCACCGGCTTGTACTGCACCCGACATTCCTAAAATCATGGTTGGTGCCGATGGGCCTGCTTCCTTGATACGTTGTCCGCGCTCATTGAACATCGCTTTTACACGACCACTATGCGTTCCTGCTAACACCACATCGCCTGTTCTAAGCGTTCCGGTTTGAACCAATATAGTGGTTACATAACCGCGACCTTTATCGAGCGAAGATTCAATAACGGTTCCCTTCGCTAATCGATCTGGATTTGCTTTTAGATCTAATAATTCGGCTTCTAATAAAACGCGATCTAATAATTTATCGATATTCAATCCTTTCTTTGCAGAGATATCTTGGCTTTGGTATTTACCACCCCAATCCTCCACCAAGAAATTCATGGCTGCTAATTGCTCTTTAATTTTTTCTGGATTCGCATCAGGCTTATCCACTTTATTGATGGCAAAAACGATGGGAACACCAGCTGCTTGAGCATGATTGATTGCTTCTTTTGTTTGAGGCATCACACTATCATCTGCAGAAATTACGATGATGGCAACGTCCGTTACTTTTGCTCCACGAGCACGCATAGCAGTAAACGCTTCATGACCTGGAGTATCGAGGAAAGTAATTTTTCTTCCATCTTCCAACGTCACTTCATACGCACCGATATGCTGAGTAATTCCTCCCGCTTCACCTGCGATTACATTAGCTTTACGCACATAATCCAACAACGATGTTTTACCATGATCGACGTGACCCATTACGGTAACGATCGGTGCACGAGGTTGCAAATCATCGTCAGCATCTACTTCATCCACGATCGAATCTTGTACATCTGCAGAAACAAATTCCACTGTAAAACCAAACTCTTCGGCTACTACAGTAATGGTTTCTGCATCGAGACGTTGATTGATCGAAACAAACAATCCAAGGCTCATACAAGTAGAAATTACTTGATTCACCTGTATATTCATCAACTTAGCTAACTCATTCGCAGATACGAACTCCGTTACCTTAATTACTTTTTCTGATTCTTGTTCAGCGAGTGCCTCTTGACGTTGTGCGTGTAAGTCACGTTTTTCACGACGCATCTTAGAAGACTTCGATTTTCCCGTTCCGCTCAAACGCGCTAACGTAGCTTTAATCTGATCTTGAATTTCCTTATCGGTTGGTTCCACTTTAGGAGCTGCGGGACCGGTACCTCTACGACCTGGACCACTTGGGCCACCGGGGCGACGAGGTCCACCAGCTTGTTGTGGTCCACCTGGTCCACGACGCGGACCGCCTGGACCACCGGGGCCACCACCTTGTCCGGGAGGACGAGCTTGCCCAGGAGTGCGAGGACCACCTGCATTCGTTCCTGTTCCACCTTTGTCTTTACGCTTACGCTTACGCTTATCGCCATCAACATTCGAAGAAGAAGCCACTGGCTTTTTCTTTGGAGGATCAACCGGAAGTTGAATTTTTCCTAAAATATTAGGACCTGTTAATTTTTCAAATTTAACACTGATATGTTCTGGTGGAGCGGCTGGTGTTGGAGGAGTATCTTCCTTCTTAGCAACAACATTTACTTTCTTCTCTTCAACTTTATTCTCCTTCTTCCCTACGTACTTCTCTTCTCTCTTCTCTTCTTTCTTCTCAACTTTCTTCTCGCTCTTCTTTTCTTCAGAAGCTTTAGCGGTAGGAACTTCCACTATTTTTTTCTCTTCAGCTTTTTTCTCAACGATGGGCTCAACAACTTCTACTTTTGACTCTTTCTTCTCCTTAGCTGCTTTCGCTTCCTTATCGGCTTTTACTTTTTCAGCTTCAGCTAAATCATCTTCTTTCTTCTTTGCTGATTTTTTATTTGCATCTTCTAATGCTAATGCTTCAGCTTCTTCCTTCTTCTTTGCCGTTTTCTTTTTCGCGCCTGCATCGAGATCAATTTTTCCTAAAATTTTTGGAGAATCGATTCCAGATTTTGCTTTTATCACTTCGGGCTCAGCAGGAGTTTCTTCCTCTTTTATAGCCTTTGTTGATTTCTTCGCCGTTTTAGAAGCTGATTGTTTAATCGCTTCTAAGCTTGCCTTTAAACTATCATCGTTATCCGGCTCCACATCAGCAACGCGCGATTCTTCTCGAGCTGTTTTTGTCTCGATGGTAATGGTGTCGCGCTTTAATTTCTCACGAGTAATTTCCTGCGCTTCCGATTTTGCCAATTTATCTGGTGCGTACTTATCTTGCAACATGCCATAGACTTGCACAGAAATCTTCGTGTTGGGGCTGCTATCAACCACCACACCTTTCGATTCAAGGAATTCTACCACGTGTTGCAAGCCAACGTTTAACTCTTTGGCTACTTTAATGAGGCGCAATGTTTTTTCTTCGGACATCTACTATTTTTAATTGTTTTCCGGTTAGGATTAGGTAATACTATTTCAACAATTCATGCTTTCCATTTTTAATTGATCATCCTTTTTCGATTTCAATAGTTGACTAAACATTCATTATTGAGAGTGAAATAATTCCACTTCAATTTATTTTTATTCAAACTCAGTGCGAAGAATTCTTACCACTTCGCGGATGGTTTCCTCTTCTAGGTCAGTACGCTTTACTAAATCATCAACGGTTACTGCCAACACTGACTTCGCCGTATCGCAACCAATTGACTTCAACTCTTCGATGATCCATGCATCAATTTCATCTGCAAATTCATCTAAATCTACATCTTCGTCTTCATCTTCAGAATCACGATACACATCAATTTCATAGCCTGATAATTTACCAGCCAATTTAATATTATGTCCGCCTTTCCCGATAGCCAATGAAACCTGATCGGGCTTCATGAATACCGACGCACGACGCGTTTCTTCGTCTAACTTAATTGAAGTAATTTTCGCTGGACTTAAAGCACGCGTGATGTATAATTGAATATTGTTGGTGTAATTAATTACATCAATATTTTCATTGCGCAATTCTCTCACGATTCCATGAATACGTGATCCTTTCATTCCAACACAAGCTCCAACAGGATCGATACGATCGTCGTAACTTTCCACGGCCACTTTAGCACGTTCACCGGGTTCACGAACAATATTTTTGATGGTGATTAATCCATCAAACACCTCTGGAACTTCCTGTTCAAACAAACGCTCCAAGAAAACTGGAGAGGTACGAGAAAGAATAATTTTCGGACTTGCATTTAACATTTCAACACGCAACACAACAGCACGTACGGTATCTCCTTTCTTGAAAAAATCGGCAGGGATCGTTTCGCTTTTCAGCAATACCAATTCATTGCCTTCATCATCCAACACCAATATTTCTTTTTTCCAGATTTGATAAACTTCACCTGTGATTATCTCCCCTACTCTGTCTTTATACTTGCGGTAGATACCATCTTTCTCCAATTCAGAAATTCGAGAAACTAGATTTTGACGCAATGCTAATACCGCACGACGACCAAAATCTCCCAAGCGAACAGTCTCTGTCAATTCTTCTCCTACTTCAAAATCGGGTTCGATTTTAATAGCATCTGAATACGCGATCTCTAGGGCATCATCTTCTACCATTCCATCTTCCACAATCATTCGATTGCGATAGATTTCAAGATCTCCTTTATCGAGGTTGATGATCACGTCAAAGTTATCAGCTGTGCCGTATTTTTTTCTCATCGTAGACTTAATAACATCTTCGAGGATACTCATCATCGTAGCCTTGTCAATATTTTTTACTTCTTTAAACTCTGAGAAGGATTCAATTAATACCTGATGGTCCATTGGACTTATTTGAATTTATAGTTAATAATCAATTTTGCTTCTTTGATGTCGGCAAACGCAATCTTATGCTCGACTTCGGTAATTATTTTCTTTTTATTTTCTTTTCTCGATTTGGTTTCAAGCAACTCAATGCCATCTTCGGCTACATGTTGCAAGATACCTTTTAACTC
>JANOAX010000214.1:0-26370 GCA_031411335.1 Bacteroidota bacterium | reverse complement strand
TAAGACTGTTAATTTTCCTAAAAAAGTTCTTCTTAGCCTGACGCGCATGCGATAGCTATCGGGAGAGTGTGAGAGAGGGAATTATTCCCGAAAGCTCAAAATATTAGCCTCGTGACGAATTATTTCGCAAAGCCTTGCAATGAACCTGGCTACCGACTTGCCTTTGCATAGCTACGGTTCCATAGCTAAAGCTTTAGTTCACGCAGTTAGCACCGGTAAGTTAATTCGCATCGCGACGCATTATTCGCATTTTCGTGCCTGCCTACCGTAGCTTTAGCATAGGTAGGTTCATTCGTTTTTCGCGTCTTTTTCGCATTTCGTCAATTTTTACTCGGGATAATTTTCAGGATCGCTTCATCCGCGCTTTCGCATTTTCGCATTTTCGTATGATTCGTAATTCGTAAATTCGTATTGATTCGTAATTCGTAACCTGCCATAAATAATTAATTCTGGTTGCTGGAAATTTTATTTTAGGAAGTGCAAAACATCCATTTCCAATTCATGCACTAATTTGAATCCCGCCATTCTCCATTTTAATTCTCCATCTTTAAAAATCATCAAGGTAGGCACACTGCGTATTCCATAGTGCGTAGCAAGTTCTTTTTGTTCATCTACATCTAACTTTACAATGTCCGCTTTTCCTCCCAAGCGCGCTTCTAAATCAACTAAAATTTCATCTAAATATTTGCAAGGCTCACACCATGTTGCATAAAAATCAACCAACACTGGTTTCCCAGTGGGTAATGATTTCAAAAAATCTTCTTCCGTTAATTGTGCTGCGAGATATTGCATTCCGCAAAGATAGAGCATTTTAAAAAACACAAGAGGCACAAGAGGACACAAGAGATCACTTGAGAAATTTGATTTATTATAGCCCCTCGCCCCTGGAGAGGGGTAAGGGGAGAGGCTAAAACTTTAATGTGGTAATAATCTGTTTTCATGTCGTCCAATAAGCATTCATTGATTAAACTTTAATCTAATCGCGAAGCCGCGAGACAAATATACGAGGCACTAGAGGACACAGAGTTTCACAAAGCTTTCTTTTGTGTTCTTGTCTGTTTTTTTTCGTAAATAAATCTAGTCGCGAGTCTTCGCGATAACACCAACAAGAAGTAAAAAACATGATTACTGAAAATTTGAACACGGATAAAAGGGATAAATCGGATTGGCGCAGATTTATTCATAACTAAATAAAAGACTTCGTGCTCACAAGTGATCTCAAGCGATCTCAAGTAACCTCAAATGTCCTCTAGTGTTCTCTAGTGCCTTTAGTGTTTAAAGAAGTTCGTATAAATCGTAATTCCTAATGCGAAGTTACAATCAATAATTACCAAAATTTGCTAAAATATTCTACTTCCTGCGGAGCAAAATCATTATGACTGAAACTGACCTAGCAGCCAGAAGCTAGCAGCTAGCAGCCAATAATAAGCGTACTAAAAACAGCATTCAATAAAAAATTCAATGCGTAACAAGAAACCTCATCGCAACAAAGAAAACTGTCCACGTCCTCCCAACATTTTCCACATCGCCGCAAAGAAGACTAGCAACAATATTCCTCCTAAAATCCATCCTGTTGTTAAACTAAATTCTAAATTCGATTTCAATAATTCAAATCCTTGCCAAAAAACAAATGTACTTATTAATAGAAAAATAATTTTTCCGGTTTCGTAGGGAATCGGAAAAACTTTTTGCCCTTTCCAATACGATAATAACATCATGGATACATAACAAATAAAAGTGGCCCACGCCGATCCCATATAACCCATGATCGGAATTAGCCAAAGATTAAACGCGATGGTGATGCCTGCGCCAATAATAGATAGCCAAGCGCCATACCGTGTATTACCACTGAGCTTATACCAAATGCTCATGTTTAAATAAATGCCTAAAAATAAATTCGCAGCTAATAAAACCGGAACAACCTTTAATCCTTCGAAGTACTTTTCACCAATGAAATGTTTCACGATATCTAAGTAATACATCACACCTAAAAAGATAATGCATCCTACCAATACAAAATAATTCATCACATTGGCAAATAATTTTTTGCTGTTTTCTTTGTGTTGTTGCGAAAAATAAAAAGGGTCAGCAGCATAGCGAAATGTTTGAACAAATAAAGTCATCAAGATACTGAGCTTGTAACAGGCGCTGTAAATACCCAGCTGTTGCATGGCAATGGATTTGTCCGTAATTAAATATTTTAGAATGGCACGGTCCAACGTTTCATTAATCATTCCCGCGAATCCAGCAATCAAAATGGGGAATCCGTAAATGATCATTTCTCGAATGAGAGCTTTGTCGATGTCGAATTTCATCGATCTCAACTCGGGAAAAAGTAATACCAATGTAATTCCACTTGCCGCTAAGTTGGCCAAAAACACATAGCCGATACCGATAGTCGGATCAACGAGTCCTGGAAAATACTTGGGGAAGATTAAAAGGAACAAAACATTCAATGCGATGTTCATGAAAATCCCCACGAGTTTTATCATGGCAAAACGAAACGGTTTGTTTTGTTGTCGAAGTCGCGCGAAAGGCAGCATCGTCAAGGTATCAAAAGCCATAATCAATGCAAACCACTGTACATACTCTGCATGATTGGGGTAGCCTAAGAAAGTAGCAGTGGAATGTGAAAAGAGAAGTAGCAGTAGGGTTATGAATCCTGTGCTACACATCAACATGAATTGTGCATTGCCGAAAACATTGTCTTGCTTATGTTTTTTATTTACGAAATGAAAGAAGGCGGTTTCTAATCCCAACGCCAATATGACCATCAAGAAAGTGATGTAGGCATAAAACTCAGAAACGATACCGTACTCCGCCGGCACAAAAATACGCGTGTAAATCGGTACCAATAAATAATTGAGTAACCTACCCACAATACTACTGAGTCCGTAAACGACGGTTTGCCCGGCTAAAGTTTTTAGTTGCCCCACAAATGGTTCTTCATTATTTTTAGCAAATCTAATGGATTGTATTGATTTGAAAGTGGGTTAATTTGAAAATTTGAAGATGATTTACTCTGGTATTGCCACATTACAAGTTGGATAATATTGCAATTCTGCGGGACAGGTTTGATCGCGACCAGCAAAAATCTAGAAGCTAGAAGCTAGCAGCTTCCCATTCCGAAGCACAAATTTTAATTGAGGCAATGAATATTATTCAGAAATCCAATTAACTTTGTTTCAAACTATATATCATGAAAAAGTTCTTTCCTTACTTAATGCTCCTGTTTAGCTTAGTATTTATGGGATGCCCTTACGGATCTGAAGTAGCCATCGACGATGGTAAAACTAAAATTGACGACAAATTGCTCGGCAAATGGGAGTCGAAGAGCTCGAGTGATTACGATTATATTGTTTCTAAACTCGATGATAGCTCCTATAAGATCGAAAAGAAACCACGAGGAGAAGGCGATGTAACGGTTTATTTCGGATTTCTTTCTAATGTAGGCGCCACCAAGTTTTTAAATGTATGGGAAGAACAAAACTCTACCCGCACTTACTATTTCTATAAGATGGATATCTCAAGTAGCGGAGCAAATCTAACCATGTCACCCGTAACTGAAAATATCAAAGAAAAGTTTGAATCTTCCTCCGAACTAAAATCATTTTTTGAAAAAAACAAAGACCTCAGTTTCTTTTACAACAAGGAGGATGAAGTGTATTTTAGAGCGGATTGAAGTGATAAAAAATTTGCGATAAAAAAATCGATTCGAGGAAGTATTCATTCTTGAATTTGTTATATGAAAGTGATATTTCCTTTGCTATAGAATTATGCAGAATAGAATACCTATTCATTTCATTGGCACTAAACCTTTCGGATTCATTGCTACATGGTTTATGCTTTTCTTTTTAGGATTGAATTGTGAAGCCCAAACCGACACTTTTAAAACGAGTATGAATCCATATGTCGGACTTTCACTTGGCTGGCCAATTAAAAGTGATCATATCTTAATTAATGCAGAAGTTAGACCAATTAATAAAAAATATTCTTTAAATTACTTTGGAACATATTCTAAACTTACTTTGCATTATCCTTCTTTTTTTGGAATTTATAGTAGGGAAGAAGAAGAAACCATTGTTTCAATTGGAATATCGAAGATGTTTTTTAAAAAGTATATCATTAAAAGAAGAGTTCATATAAATTTTACTGCAAAGATTTGCCCTTACACAGAAAGAACGATATTGCATTATAAGGATAGTACTATAACTTTACCAAGAGTTATTGGCAGTTCTGTCATAGGTTCTCTGAATTTGGTTGTTAACCTTCATAAAAAATTTGCAGTTACATTTACAGGAGATTTAAGTTACAATAAAAATATATTTCAATTTGATCCAAAGAAGAGAAATAGAGAAGAATATTTTAGATCAAAATATAGTGTGGGAGTTATGTATTTTTTTAAATAATTTTTTAAGCGGTTCAACACATTCTCCTTTTGTGACCTTTTCAAATTATAAATAAACTAAAAGACTCGACTTCCAACTCACCAACTCACCAACTCACCAATTTGCCAACTTACCAATTTGCCAACCTGCCAATTCCTACATCTCAACCTCAAGCAACACCGGACAATGATCCGAATGCTTTGCTTCCGGTAAAATAACACAACGCTTCAATGCTTTTTCTAAATTTTGGGTCGCCATTAAATAATCAATTCTCCAACCCATATTTTTTGCTCTTGCATTGGCTCGAAAAGTCCACCAAGTATAATGATGTGGATCTTGATTAAAATGTCGGAAAGAATCAATGAATCCGGTATTGAAAAATTCTTCCATCCAAGCTCGCTCTTCCGGTAAGAATCCAGATGACTTGGCATTGCTGATGGGATTGTGAATGTCGATCGCTTTATGACAAATATTGATATCGCCACCAATAATAAGTTGTGATTTTTTCTTTCGGAGAATCTGAATATAATTATTGAACCAGGCTAGCCATTCCATTTTGTAATCTTGTCGCGCATCACCACTCGATCCGCTGGGAACATAAACGCTCATCACCGATGTTTTTCCATAATCAGCACGAATGATTCTTCCTTCTTTGTCAATATCCGCGTTTCCCGATCCATATTCGACATGATCCGGTTCCGTTTTGCTCAAAAGAGCCACGCCGCTATAACCCTTCTTCTCCGCCGAATGCCAATAATGATGATAACCTTCGTTTTCAAAGATGGATACATCCAATTGCCCCGGTTCCGCTTTGATCTCTTGTAACAGAACAATGTCAGGATTTACAGTCTTGGTCCAGTCGAGCCAACCCTTGGTGAGTGCCGCTCTAATCCCGTTTACGTTGTAGGTAATGATTTTCTTAGTTGCCATAAATATAGACTGCGAATGTAATACCTATTAGAAATATAATCGAGTCTAATGCATTTTTTGGTATAATGCGCCCCGTTTATTTTGAATTAACCCATTAAAAAATAATTTAACCTGTAGTTGTAACTTCACACTATATGTCACTAATTCACTGGAGAAATTTAATTTTTCGATAGCCCCTCTCCACTGGAGAGGGGTTGGGGAGAGGCTTGATCATTAATGTGGTAACAAGCTGTTTTCATTTCGAGAAATAATTATTTATTAATTAAACTTTAATTTTATCGCAAGGCTTCCCGACAGACACCAACGAGTTTAAGTGAAAAAAGTATTCTACAAGAATGTGAAATCCTGTATCCCGCGTGTAACGCAAGAAAGAGTGAAACCCTGCTTTACTCCGCTGACCGCATGTCGCTGAAGCTTTAGCGGAGGCACAATCTACGCGAAAGCGATGTAGTCTGCGTGAAGCGATAGAAAGGGTGAAGCCCGGTAGTCTGCGTGAAACGCTGTACTACCGGGGACTTTTACACAATCCATAGACTGAAAATTACTCATTAACCGTTACTATCATTCACTTGAGGTATGTATTTTTAAGCGATTGAATAATTTACGGTATTTAGGTCTTGTCTTGGTGCTCCTGTTTTTCGGGCAGATGGGCTATGCGCAAGAGCTAACTAATTTACGCACCTTAAAATTGATGGCGTCAAAAGATACCATCATCCTTGATTCCTTGAGTGTTATCCCTGGATCTTTCGTATTGATGAAGGGTGATGAAGTGATTCCTTCCAGTAATTATTTTTTAGATGAGTTTGCCTCTAAATTTTATTGGAGGTCGACTATTTCCGATTCATCAGGTACAATTGATTCTCTTTCGATGGTTTTTCGAGTGTATCCCATGTCTTTTTCCAAGCCTCGTTATCTCCGCGACCGACGTGTTTTGGATAAGAAGGATGCTAAGGCTGGTGATATTTTTTATACGGAACGCCCATCTGAAAAAAACTCCTCTTTGTTTGGACTGGAAGGACTCACTCGAAGTGGGTCCATCTCACGTGGCATCAGCATTGGCAATAATCAGGATGCGGTGGTTAACTCCAGTTTGAATTTACAAATTGCAGGAAAGATCGCAGGTAACATTGAGATATTAGCAGCCATCACCGATGAAAATATTCCAGTACAAGCCGATGGAAATACGCAACAACTTCAAGAGTTCGATCGCGTATTTATCCAGCTAAATAACGAAAAACATAAACTGATCGCAGGAGATTATGATGTGAAAAATCCAGATGGATATTTCATGCGGTATTTTAAAAAGTCGCAAGGAGGATTGTATTCGTATACTGAATCTTTGCAGCGTGAAGGAAAATCTCCACTTCAAGTATCAGGCGGATTAGGTGCCGCTGTTTCTCGTGGAAAATTTGCACGGAATGTATTGAACGGTATAGAATCCAACCAAGGTCCTTACCGATTGCGTGGTGCCGAAAATGAACTTTTCATTGTGGTGATGTCGAATTCGGAACGCGTTTTTATTGATGGACAAAAATTAGATCGCGGGCAAGATCGCGATTATATTATTGATTATAATACAGCGGAAGTTACCTTCACTACGCGTCGACTCATCAACAAAGACATGCGTATTGTGATCGAGTTTCAATACGCGGATCGAAATTATGCAAGAACCTTGTTGACTGGATTTGCTGCTGTGAAAAGCGAGAAGTTGCATGCAGGAATTAATTTATACTCGGAGCAAGACAGTAAGAACCAACCCTTGCAACAAGATTTAACGCCAGAAGACAAAGCCATCTTAGCCGCTGCTGGTGATAGTTTGCAATTGGCATTTTCCACGAGTGGTGATAGCGTTGCATTTAATGTGAACGAAACTTTATATGCTCGGATAGACACCAACGTTAATTCGATTCTGTATCCCGGAGTTTATCTCTACACTGCTAATCCGGACAGTGCCTACTATCGCGTTTCGTTTAGTAATGTAGGAGCGGGTAACGGAGATTATATCGCAGTGGATGGTGTAGCAAACGGTCGAATTTATCTATGGGTGGCTCCAGTGAATGGCGTGTCGCAAGGTTCGTATGCACCTAAAACTTTATTGGTGTCACCGAAGCAACGTCAAATGGCAACGGGTTACATCAATTATGCATTTACAAAGAATACAAGGATGGGCGTAGAGTTGGCAGCAAGCAAAGATGATATCAATCGGTTTTCAACAAAAGACAAAAGGAATGATGATGGTGTCGCCGCTAAATTTTTTCTGGATCATCGTCAGGCATTGAATAAAAATAAACCCGATGGCTGGGATTTCATTGCGTCGCTTCAAACAGAAATGAACGATGAAAAATTTCGCCCTGTGGAGGTGTATCGTTCTGTAGAGTTTGCACGCGATTGGAATACGGGAACGTTGTTAACTTTCGACAAAGAATTATTATCAAATGTACAAGTAGGATTGAGTCAAGCCAAAGCGGGCGATATGAAATACGGTTTCCGTTCTTTATTTCGTGGCAATGCTTACCGCGGACTCATGCATACACTAAACGGAAATGTGCATCCCGGAAAATGGACAGCGAAATGGGATGCAAGTTTGCTCAGTAGTGATGGTCCTGTTTTTAAATCTACCTTTTTACGTCACCGCGATGAGATAACACGAAGTTTCGGTTCTTGGATTCCAGGTATACGCTTTGAACAAGAACGTAACGAGCAGTTACTTGAAGGTAATGATTCTTTATCGGCCAGCTCTTTTCATTTCCGTATTGCCGATGTGTTTTTTAGTCGACCCGACACCGTCAAGGTAAGTGTGAAAGGCGGATTCACCCGGAGAGAGGACGATGGCATCAAAGGAAACAACTTTGTACATGTCACCACTGCCGATATGGCTAACTTCGGAATTGGATGGAACAAAAATGCGAATCAGCGCATTGCATTTTTAGTGAACTATCGGAATTTGAAAGTCATTGATACGTTGTACACTCAAGTGAATCCAGAGGAAAGCGCAACTGGTCGACTCGATTATTCGCTAACTGCATGGAAAGGCGCTTTGAATTTAAGTTCATTTTACGAGGGGGGGACGGGAAGAGAGCCACGTCGATTGTATTCCTTTATTGAAGTGACGCCGGGAACAGGATCCTATTCCTGGAACGACTATAACGGCGATGGAGTACCGCAACTCAACGAATTTGAAATTGCGGTCTTTAGTGATCAAGCAAATTATATTCGTATCTTTTCGACAACTGATGAATATGTAAAAGTTTTTTTCAATCAGTTTAATGCAATCGTGAATTTTAATCCGGCTGCTTTGTTTACCAATCAGAAAAAACCCTTCTGGACTAAATTCAGCCTCTTATCATCCGTTCGATTTGATAATCGCATTACGGCCAGTGGTGGATTAGATGCTTGGAATCCTTTTCCTCGAAGTATTGCGGACACTGTATTGTTAAGTACACAATCGAATAGTCGCCACTCTTTATTTTTTGATCGTTCCAGTTCAAAATTTGCTGCCGATGTAAGTTGGCAGGATCAGCAAACGCGTCAACTTTTGGCAAGTGGTTTAGAAACGCGCGCGCAGGAAGCCTACTCGATGACCATTCGATGGAACATGACGACATGGCTGGGATTACAACAAAAAGTGGAAGTGAGTAGTAAGTCGAGCAATGCAGATGCGTATGTAAGTCGGAATTTCATCATCGATGGAAATGAAAATAATACACAACTTAGTTTCCAGCCGGGGAGCACCTATCGATTCACCTTGTCGTATCGATTTAAAGAAAAGGAAAACGTAGCCACAGAGGGATTAAACGAGAGGGCAAGTCTTAACGATTTTGGTCTGGAGTGGCGATACAATTCTGTAAAGAAAGGGTTGATCAATGCTAAATTCAATTTAGTAAGCATCGGATATAACGGTGATGCCAATACGTCAATTGCTTTTGAGATGCTAGAAGGATTAAAAGAGGGACAAAACTTAACGTGGGGTGTAAGTATTCAACGCAACTTAGGTTCAGGATTGCAACTCAGTTTAAATTACGACGGACGAAAACCAGCCGGCACTAAAATGATTCACACCGGCGGCGCTCAAGTACGAGCTTATTTTTAGCTTTTAGCTTTTAGCTTTTAGCTTTTAGCTTTTAGCTTTTAGATTCTGTTTTCTTTTTCTAGTACCTAACGTCTAGGCATCAAGAATCTCCCATCTCCCATCTCCCACTCAAACCTACTTCAATTCCAACGAAACAACTCCAATCTGATTGCTTTCACAATACAATTCAATGGTGTATTTCCCGGGGTTGTACGTATTTCCTTTTTCCCAATACACACAAAGTTCAGTGTTACGATTTTCGTACATGATCGATTCCTTAGTTGTGTAAAGTGTTGCTTGTCCGTTATAGATAAAAGTTTCGCTCGTTGTGGACATAACCGCACCATCTGGACTTATCACTCTTACAAAAATATCTTTAGGACCTTTTTCTACTACCAAGTTTTCCATGATGGTAAAACAAGTCTTAATACGGTCGGTACTTTTTGAACGATTTGTCTCGGTTTCTTTTCCACTATTTTTATATCGAACACCTAATGCTTTTAGGTTGGTAGTTTTTAAAACCGATGCAATGGCAACCTTATTGGATAAAACTGAATTCTCTTGTGTTAAAGAAGAGACCTTTGTATTTGCTGAAGATAAATTTTGATTGAGTGAAAAGTTTTGTTCACTCAGTATTTTATTGGAAGTATTTAATGAATCAATTTGAGCGATGAAATTCTGGTTCAATACACGCAAAGAATTTAACTCTTCTTTTGCCTTTTTCAATTGCGCTGCATCACCCGTGTTAATCAGCTTTTGTATTTGAGCAATCTTTAAACGAATCTCTTCATCTTTAGCTGAAAGTTGATTTTGAAGGCTCGCATTTTCCTGATTTAGCTTTTCGTACTCTGTTTTCACCCTTTGCAATTCAGCCGATAAACTCTCCTTTTCAGCCATGGTCGTGTCCAATTCGCGACTCACTTGCTCTAAATGGGTCTTCTTATCAAAGAACTGCCAAAGCAGTAAAGCATTGACACCTAATAAAATAGTGATAACAATGATGACGATGACCTTTTTTGAATCCTGGTCTTTTTCCGGTGTAGGGGTTGTCATATAAGGTAATTGGTTTAGGGGCTATGTTGGACTCAGGCTTCGAAATTATAATAATTTCTTTGTGATTCATCTATTTTCTGATGATTTTATGCATTTTAGTTAATGAATCATTGTTCTGTTTGAGGAAAAAATAGGATTTTGTATGCTTTTTGGGTCTTGTACGCTGATTATTATCAGAATGTTCTCATTTTAAATTGTCTAAGTTTAAGAATGTGACCTTAACCAAAACGGGAAAAAGTGGAGAATTTCATCTTAAACATCCTGAGCTAAAGAAGATAAACTTTTCAACCATCACAGAGTTAATAGGATGTGATATCTGACTAAAGCCATAACTTTAAATTATCATTAAGCATACAGTATATTCTAATTTGAAACCTTGTTTTGCATTTGAAGAAATACTACCTTGCTAAGCCTTATTTTGGGTGGATTGAATCATCTAAGATAATTCCAACTCAGTGAAAAAAACAACCTATAATATGAAACCAATCATTACTAATTCAAAATTTGCATTCATCAGGACGATCTTTTTCCTGTTGTTTTTATTGGGAATTACATCAAAAATTAATGCGCAAACATTAATTGCTGGCTGGGATTTTCAAACGACTACTACTGGTGGAGTTGCCGTGCTTGCAGCACCTAATACACAAAAAGTATATCCAGCAAATTTTGGAACGGGAACCATTTATTTTAACGGATCGAATAATTCTAGCAATTGGATTGTAGCGGCCAGTAATTCTGAACTTAGTGCTTTCTCAGGTGCTACTGTGAATGCTGGTGTAGGATTTTCTACCACCACTACCTCACCAGCATCCTTAGCAATGTTAGGTGGAGTAGCCGGGACGGCCACAAATGGTAAATTTGCGATTTTTAGTTTCAGTATGACAGGGTACATCAATTTAGTTGTTAGTTATGCTTCTCAAAGAACAACAACAGGATTCAGCAGTCAGATCTGGGAATACAGTACCAACGGAACTACATGGATTCCATTACAAACAGTTACGACAATACCTGCTTCCTTTGGGTTAATTACACTTCCAACTGTTAGTGGATTGAACGGCGCGTCAACTGCTTATTTGAGACTTTCTGGTACTGGAGCAACTGCTGCCGCTGGTAACAACCGCCTCGATAATATTCAGTTAAATGCAACCGCTGGTGTAACATTTAATACAAACACAATTAGCGGATCACCGTTTTGTGTTTCAGATGACAATGGAATCCCATTAAGTGTTGGATATTCTTATGGTGGAACACCTAATTCAGGAAATGTTTTTACAGCACAGTTAAGTTCATCTACAGGTAGCTTTGCATCTCCAGTGAATATTGGAACACTTTCTTCCGTTTCTGGTTCAGGAACTATTCCTGCAATCATTCCTGCTGGAACTGCCTCTGGCACTGGATATAGAATTCGTGTAGTTAGTAGTAATCCTATTGCTACGAGTAACAACAATGGCGCTAATTTAACTATTGATAAAGTTGTTGCTGTTGCATCGAATAACGGTCCGGTATGCGCTGGTTTAAGTCTGCAGCTTTTCTCAAATGGTGGATCAACGTATAGTTGGACTGGCCCAAATGGATTTTCAAATTCAAATCAAAACCCAACTATTGCAACAACAGTTGCAGCCGATTCAGGTGTTTATATTGCTACCGCTATTTCAACATTAGGTTGTACAGATACTGCATCCACCTTGGCAATAGTCCAAACTTGTGGTTGTATTCCTCCTACCATTACATCATCTGTTCAAGTACCATCTTGTAATGGTGGATCAAATGGTAGTATAGACATCACCGTTAGTGGTGGCGTCTCTCCTTACACGTTTCAATGGAGTACCACTGCAGTGACAGAAGATGTCTCTGGACTTTCTGCCGGAGTTTATTCTGTAATTGTAACAGATAATATATTATGTACCGATACTTTTTATATTACAGTGGGTCAACCTACTTTAATGTCTCCTACGGTTGTTGTTACCAATCCAGGTTGTCCGGGTACTTCTGATGGAAGCATCAATTTATCAGTAAGCGGAGGAACACCTGGGTATACTTACCTTTGGGATACCGGCGCAACAACAGAAGATGTAAGTGGACTTCCTGCCGGACTTTATAGTGTTACCATTACTGATAATAATGGTTGTATCACTTTTGCATTTGGTGTTCTAAATAATCCAGGTGTGTTTTCTCTCTCTTCCATAAATTCTGATGTGACTTGTGCAGGAATTAATAATGGTTCAATTAATTTAATCGCTTCTAACGATACTTCTAACAACTCTAATCCTGGAATTTTGATTTCAGAATTTTTAGCAAATCCTGCAGGAACAGATTCTTCTAAAGAGTGGGTGGAATTAATCGCAACTAAGTATATCAATTTCGCAAATACACCTTACACGGTAATTGTAGCTAATAACGGTGGTGGCACTACGAAAGGATGGGTTCAAGGAGGAGTTGCTTCTGCAACTACTAATGGAACTTACGCTTTCGAAATTTCTTCTGGAATTGTTTCTGCAGGAGATGTGTTTTATGTAGGTGGTTCTAACATGGCGGTAACAGGATTAAAGTTGCGTACCATTGATGTTTCAACAACAGGTGGTGATGGTGGTATTGGAACGGCGACTGCAGGCGGAATTCTTGGAAACGGAGGAACGAATGCAGATGGTATTGCCGTTTTTAATACTCCTGTTGCAGCACTTGATTCCAACTCGGTTCCAGTAGACGCTATTTTCTTTGGAACAGGAACAGGTGGCGCAGTAGTGAATGGCGGTGCCGATGGTTTTAGGTTGCCTACTAATGATCGCTATGCAGGTGGTCGTTTGCAAACGGCAAGTTTCATTGGCCCAGACGCAGGTACTAATGGTATTCATGTAAAAGCTACCGGTGGATACAATACGTTAAGTGGATCTTATACTCAAAGAGTATGGACTACTTCAGTTCCCGCTTCTCATGGAAGTTCATCGGTTAATCTAACAAGTAGCAATACTTATTTATGGTCGAACGGAGCAACATCAGAAGATATTACTGGATTGGCTGCCGGCACTTATACTGTTACTGCAACTACTAATACAGGTTGTACAGCGACATTGTCAGCTACTATTAATGCTCCAACCGCATTATCATTGAGCGGAACTGTTTTTGATGTGAGTTGTTTCGGAGGAAGTAATGGATCTATTGACCTAACCGTAAGCGGTGGACAAACTCCTTATACTTTTTTATGGAATGATGCTGACATCAATGAAGATCGTAGTGCTATTATGGCTGGAACGTATTTGGTTACTGTTACAGATGCTAACGGATGTTTTGATACAATCTCATTTGTAGTAAATCAACCCAACGATCTCACGTATTCTACTGTGGTAACTCATACTTCATGCTTTGGTGCTAGTGATGGTGCCATTGACTTAACAGTTAGCGGAGGAACACCACCTTATATTTTTAGTTGGTCAACAGGGGATGTTACAGAAGATATAATTAACCAACCAGCGAATTTCTATTTCTTTAATATTAACGATGCGAATGGTTGTGTAACAGGCGGAATAGAATTCATCAACGATCCTGTGCAAATTGTAATAAATAATTTTGTTCCCAATAGCGGCGGTGCAGGTGTACTAGTAACCATAAATGGAAGTGGATTTACTGGTGCAACGAATGTAGCGTTTGATGGTGTTTCTGCAACTTCATTTACTGTGGTGAGCGATTTTCAAATTGATGCTATCGTTCCCCCAGGATCAGATACCGGCTTTGTATATGTGTTTACAAGTCCAACTTGTTTTACATTGAGTGTCGACACCTTCTTCTATAATCCTGCAGCATGTGTCCCTCCAAGCGTAACGGGTGTTTCGGCTCCAACTACTTGCTTCAGCGCTTCTGATGGTAGCATTGATTTAACAGTAAGTGGCGGATTACCTCCCTATACTTTTGTATGGAGTAATGGTGCTAATTCAGAAGATATTTTTGGATTAGTAGCCGGCACATATACAGTGACCGTAAGTGATGCTTCGAATTGTCCAACAACATCTTCTTATACCGTTACTGAGCCAGGAAATATCATTGGAACTGGACTTATTACCAATGTAACTTGTAATGGTTATTTGGATGGAAGTATAGATTTAACTGTAACAGGCGGAACAAGTCCGTATTCTATTTCTTGGAGTAATGGAGCCTTAACAGAAGATATTAGTGGACTTGCAGCTGGAGTATATACGGTTACCATTATTGATAATAATTCATGTGCTGGTCAATCGATGTTTACGTTGATTGATCCTGCTGTTTTCTCAGTAACGTTAAGCGGAGTAGATCCTGGTTGCGCCGGCGCTTCTACAGGAAGTGTTACAGCAACAGCAACAGGAGGAATGGCGCCCTATAGTTATTTCTGGAATACTACAGCCACTACAAGTAGCATTACTGGAGTTCCCGCAGGAATATATAATGTAGTTGTGGTGGATTCATTCGGTTGTGGTTTATCAGTATATCATACGCTTACCGATCCAGCACCGTTTACACTAACTTTAAATACGAGTACTGATGTTGACTGCTTCGGTGGCTCAAATGGTGCAATTGATATTGCTGCTTCTAATGATCCAATCATTCCACCTGCAAATCCTGGATTATTAATTTCAGAGTTTCTTGCAGATCCTGCTGGAACAGATGCTCCATTTGAATGGGTCGAGCTTATCGCTACAAAAAATATTGATTTTGGAGTAACTCCTTATACTGTTGTTGTTGCAAACAATGGAACGGCAACCACGAAAGGTTGGAGAGCAGGTGGAGTATTATCTTATGCGTTCCAAATTAGTAGCGGTGTAGTTAATACTGGAGATGTATTCTATGTAGGTGGATCTTCTATGGCTCCAACAGGAACTAAATTAAGAATCATAAATAATGTGACAACCGCTGGAGATGGGTTTGGTAGTATTGGAGGAAGTCTCGGAAACGGAGGGGCAAATGCAGATGCAGTCGGAGTGTTCGATGTGCCTTCTGCAGCTATTGACTCTTCAACGGTTCCTGTTGATGCAATTTTCTTTGGATCCGGACTGGGTAATGCTATAGTGAATGCCGGAGCAAATGGATATACATTACCTACCAATGATCGCTATTCAAATGGACATTTGAATGCAGGTTCTTTCTTTGCACCTAATAGTGTTTCGGGTTCTCATTTCAAAGCTACAGGATCTTATAATTTCGAATCGGGTATCTATACAATGCCTCGAGTATGGACAGTTCAACCTGCATTCACAGATGGCACTTCTTCAGTTTCTATCATCGGAAATAATACTTATCTATGGTCTAATACAAGTACCACACAAGATATTTCTGGATTAACCGCAGGAACGTATTCAGTGTTGGCAACTAATCCGAATGGATGTACAGCCACATTAAGTGTAGTAATTAATCAGCCAAACGATTTAGTTATTTCCAATTTTACACCTGCTTCTGGAACCAGTGGTACCATAGTAACAATTAATGGAGCTGGTTTTAATGGTGTAGATGTAGTTAACTTTAATGGAACGAGTGCCTCTTTCTCAATAGTAAACGATGGAGAAATAAGTGCTACTGTACCGGCCGGAGCAAGTACAGGTACTATTGAATTGATAAATAATGCTTGTGATACAGTGGTTTCTTCAAGTCCATTTGTAATTTCGACTGCAACTTCAACGTTAAATCTAAAACTGATTATCGAAGGATATCATGATGGATTAGGAGGAATGGTACCAGCGCTTCTGAATGCAGGAGTTGGATTAAGTTCCACCGAAGTAGATACTATCGTAGTAGAATTACGTGATGCGTTAAGTCCAGCTACCATTGTACAAAGTGCAACGGTATTGATTAACACGAACGACAGTGCGATGATTACTTTACCAAGTAGTGTCGTTGGTAACAGTTATTATATTACGGTATTCCACCGTAACGCAGTACAAACATGGAGCGACTTACCATTGACATTCGCTGGTGTAACAAACTATGACTTTACTACAGCAGCAACGCAAGCTTTCGCGGGTAATCAAATTCAATTAGCTCCTGGAGTATATGGATTCTACAGTGGTGATTTGTCTCCACAAGATGAAGTAGTAGACGTATTCGATCAAGTAACAATGGACAATGATATTTCTAACTTTGCCTTCGGTTATGCAGTGACTGACTTAACAGGAGATGGAGTAGTAGACGTATTCGACCAAGTATTGATGGATAACAATATTTCCAACTTTGTTGGATCATATCATCCGTAGTAGAAATTTTAAGAAAAGTTAAACAAAGAGGTCAAGCTTTTGTAAATAAGCTTGACCTCTTTGTTTATTGATTAACCATTAATTTCTAATCGTTTACCCTTTTTTTGAACCAATCGGATTAAAAGGCTGTTTTTTGTTTGTAAAGTCTAAAATATTCCCCAAATTGCATTCATTAAATTCCCCTAATTTTAGGGGTGTGTTATTTATTTCATAACATAGGAAATCAAATGAACCAATTATTCTATTCTGAAAAAACTAAAACAAACATAAAATGACTACAAATCTTTACGCAACGAGAACCCGTTTCAATAACGGAACTCTAAAAATGTTAGTGTTTTTCATGCTAGCATTTCTCTCTCTGCCAGGAGTGAAAGCACAGTCAACAATCAATACAGCTATTGCTCCAATTACCAATAATAATGGTAGCGGTACTGCCACTTTTAATTTTCAAAACACCAATCCTTTTGGAATAATAATTACGTCTATTGAAGGAATTGTTGGTACGGCAGGACTTACCTCTGCTGATTTTTGGTATAAAACCACTCCAATCAACGGAGCTCCAGGCGCCATTTCTGTTGCAAATGGATGGACGCTAGCTGCTACGGGTACTTTTACTGGAGTGCTAAATACAACCACTTTAGTAACCCAGCCAATGCTGACTGGATTAAACGTAGTTATTCCGGCAGGTGTAACTTATGGTTTTGCAATTTCTGCCTATAGTGGCGCAACGGGTCGTCAACGTTATCATACTATAGTCGGTACAGACCCAACCACCTTTTCAGCGGGTGGATGCAACATCTTAATGGGAACCAATATCAGTTATGCTGGTGGTGCACCTCCCACAGCTCCAACAAACACACCACGAGGATGGATTGGAAAATTAACTTTTTCTCCTCAGGCTGTTTGTACAAATCCACCTACTCCGGGTACCGTTGGCTCTACCGCAAATCCTGTTTGTTCAAATACTAATTTTACATTGAGCATTACTGGTGGAACCGGCGGTACAGGTCAAACCTATCAATGGGAATCATCAACAAACAATATTAGTTATTTTCCTATTGGTGGAGCAACTTCTCCTTCTTTGATAACACAGCAAGTTGCTTCAACGTATTATCGTTGTCTAATTACTTGTGGAGCAACTGTTCCAACAGCTCCCTTGCAAGTAGTTACGAACGCAATTCCATTAACTGGAAACTATACAATAAACAGTGGAGTAGCTACAGGAGGAACCAATTTTCAAACTTTTGGTGCTTTAGCACAAGAGCTTTCCTGTTCTGGAGTTTCAGGTCCTGTTGTTGTTAATGTGGTTGCCGCCACTGGCCCTTATGTTGAACAGCCTATTTTTAATGTGATTCCAGGTACCTCAGCAATTAATACTGTTACGATAAATGGAAACTCAAACACACTTTCGTTTAATAGTGCTAACACCAATCAGAGAGAAGGTATCTTGTTGAATGGAGCTGATTATGTTACGATAAATAATTTGATCATAAATGGATCTGCTGGTACTTTTGGATGGGGAATTCGTCTTACAAATAGTGCAGACAACAACGTGATTTCTAATTGCCAAATAACGTTACAAGCGAATGCAACAACAACAAATTATGCTGGTATTGTCATGAGTAGTTCTGCTACATCCGCAGTTACCGCTGGTGATAATGGTGATAATAATTTATTTCAAGGTAATACCATTACAAATGGATATTATGGCTTTGCGCTTGCAGGTCTGGCAACAGCTCCATTCGCTCAAAATAATAGAGTCTTGAATAATACAATTGTTGATCATTATTTCTATGGAATTTTTGCGATTAACAGTGAAGCTACTTCATATTCTGGTAATACCATTTATCATTTGGTAAGATCTACAACGACTACTACCTATGGTATTTATTTATCTACAAACTGTAGTAATACATTAGTTTCGAAGAATAGAATTTATGATTTCTTAATTGGAAATCCTGCTTCTACATCCATTGCTTATGGTATTTTTGTATTGGGAGATGGATTAGTAGGGACAGAGAACAAACTTTATAATAATTTAATTTATAGTTTTAGAGGAAACGGAACACAGTATGGTATTTATAATTCTACTGGTGATTATATGCAGGCTTTTCACAATACCATTTCATTTAATGATATTAATGCAGCCTCTGGTGCAGCATATGGTATTTATCAAACAGGAGCTGTAACAAGTGTTAACATTAAAAATAACATAGTAAATATTACCCGTGCAGGTACTGGTTTAAGATATGGATTAGGATTTGTTACTGCTGGTAATTACATTTCAAGTAACAATAATGATATTTATTTAAATTCAGGTGGAAGTGATAGTATTGGTATTTATACTACACTTCCTTTTACCACTTTGGCCAACTGGCAAACGGCTAACGGAGGTGCTTATGATGGATTAAGTGTAAGTTTGGATCCTCTATTTGCAAATGCGCTATTAGGAGATTTTACACCTACCAATTCAGGCGTGAATTCAAATGGTGAAAATGTGGGTGTGGCAGATGATATTTTAGGGAACCCTCGCACATTAGCAGCACCAGATCCAGGGGCTTATGAGTGGACGCCGCTTGGTAAGGATGCTGGGATTACTTGGGTTTCACCAATGGCACCAGTTGGTTTGGGAAATCAGACGATCATCGTCCAGATTACAAATGCACAAACCGCTACTATTACTAGTTTGGAGCTTGCTTATACGGATGGTGTTAGTACCGTTACTGAAACCTTTGGCCCTATTAGTATTACTCCTGGAAATAATCAACAATTTTCATTCACTACTCCCTACAATCTAGTGGGCAATGCTAATTTAAGAGCGTATGTCAATTTGGTAAACGGAGCATTAGATGATAATCAAGCAAACGATACCACAACTATCCAAAATATTTGCCCTGCAATGTCTGGTAACTATACAATCAACTCGGCGTTGGTAACAGGGGGTACTAATTTCCAGAGTTTCACTGATGCCGTTAATCAGTTGATTTGTTCTTCTGTAAGTGGACCTGTGGTTTTAGATGTTGTTCCTGCTAGTGGACCTTATAACGAACAGGTAATTATTCCTGCTATAGTTGGGGCTTCTGCAATCAATACAATTACATTTAATGGGAACATGGAAACACTGGCTTTTGCTAGTGCTAATTCCAACCAGCGAGCTGTCATTACATTAAACGGTGCAGACCATATTTATATAGATAGTTTGACAATAAATGCATCTGGTGGAACTTATGGCTTTGGTGTTCATTTGACATCTGTCGCCGATTCAAATAAAATCACGAACTGTATCATTACATCAACAGCTAATCTTACCACAACGAATTTTGCAGGAATTGTTTTGAGCGGATCTTTAGCTTCTGCCACCACTGCTGGTAATTCAGGAAGTGGTAATGAAATAAGTGGCAACACCATTAATAATGGATATTATGGTATTACAGTAGTGGGTACATCAGCCACTCCATTTATCAGTGGTAACCGCATTTTGAACAATACAATTATTGATCATTATTTATATGGAGTTTACAGTCTTGGGAATACGGGTACTGAGTTTGTCGGAAATAATATTCGCCATTTGAATCGTACCGCAACTTCTACAACTTATGGATTGTTTTTAACAACAAATACCATAGGTGCAAAAGTTGAAAGAAACAGAATACATGACTTCTTAATTGCAGCGCCAACATCTACTTCTACTGTTTATGGTATTTACGTTGCTGGGGATGCATTGCTTGGAAGTGAAAATAAAATTGTAAATAATTTAATTCATACCCTCGGTGGTAATGGAATTCAATATGGTATTTACAATACAGGTGGTAATCATATGTGGGTATGGCATAATACTATTGCATTGGATGCTGCTACTTCAACGTTGGGAACCACTTATGGTATTTACCAAACTACTTTGGCTGACTCACTGCAATACTATAACAATAATGTCTACATCACAAGAAGTGGAACTGGAACTCGTTTTGGAATATTTTTCAATACGGCTGGGACTTATATTAAAAGCAATTATAACAACATTTATGTGAATACTCCAGGTAGCGATAGCATCGGTTCTTATGCTGCTACTGCGTTTACTACCCTGGCCAATTGGCAGACAGCAAATGGAGGAGTATATGATTTGAATAGTTTAAATGTTGACCCAACTTTTGTTAATCCGGCATTAGGAAATTATCAACCATCTATTGTTGCATTAGATAATGTCGCATCACCTTTGGGTGTTGTTGATGATATAAATGGAGCGCCTAGAAGTTTAACAACTCCTGATATAGGTGCTTATGAATATTTTATTGCGAATGAAGATATTGGAGTGTTAGCTTTAATTACACCCGCCGCTTCAGCCAGTGCCTGCTATTCCACTGCAGAAACTATTACACTTCGTATTAAAAACTATGGATTAAATGCAATCGATTTCTCTGTCAATTCTGCATTGATAACATGTAATATTTCTGGAGCAACGACAGCAACATTGACGGGTGTTCCTTCTGGAATTTTAGCGATAAATGGAACTATGGATGTGGTAATGTCTACTACATTGGATATGTCAACGCTCGGCACTTATACTTTTAATGCAAGTGTTGCTATGACAGGTGATGGAAATGCATCAAATGATGCCATGGCGCCCACTACTAGAACTGCAGCAGCTTCAGTGGGAAGTATTACCGCCAATGTAGCAACAATTTGCGTTTCAGGTGCACCTACCCTTACCCTTGCTGGTGCCGTAGGAAATGTTCAATGGCAGGAATCTATCATTAGTGCTAGTGGTCCATGGACAAACGTAGGAACTAACAGTAATGTATATACCCCTTCTTCTTCATTAACTGATACAACATGGTATCAAGCGATGATAAGTTGCCATGTATTTTCAAGTACAACCAATGTAGTTCAAGTTGATTATTTATTACCACAAATCTTAAGTACAACCAATGATACCGTGTGTGGACAAGGAAGTGTAACACTTTCGGCTACGGCTACTGGTCAAGGAACTATAAGTTGGTATTCTACCGCAGTGGGTGGTACTGCGTTAGGAACAGGTAGTACATTCACTACTACAATTTCAAGTACAACTAATTTCTATGCAGAAGAGCAAATGTCTGGTGGAGGTGGTTCTTCTGCTCCTATTCAGATTACTGAAATTGATTTAGGAACGAATGATCAATTTGAAATTCAAAATGTATCTCCAAATTCAATAAATGTAACTGGATGGAAGGTTGCCTTAAGTAATAGTTATACAGACATTAATTCTGTTAACCCCAATGTAGCGGTATTAAGTGGAAGCATGGCTCCTGGGCAAACAATGACTTGGACAGATCTTGCTGCTGGACCGAATTATTGGGGATCAAATATTCTTTGGAATCCAGGGGCATTTCCTTCTTTTACAGGATGGGCAGCAATTATTGATAATAATAACAACTTGATAGATGTTGTATTTATGAATTGGCCATCTACAAATATTCAAGCGGCAAGTATTCCAATTCCTTTAGGTCCAACGTTAACAGTTGGATCCAATTGGACTGGAAATGGTATAGATCAAACTACTGTAGCAACTTCACAAAGTATTTCTCGTCAAGGGACATCCGATAATAATTCTTTAACAGATTTTTCAATTATCAATTTATCATTGGGAAGTCTGAACCCAGGTATGACGATTCCTTTTACTGGTTTTGGTTGTTCAAGTATTCGTGTTCCAGCATCAGGAGTTTCTATTTCTGCACCTACATTAAGTGTTACTCCGGGCAATGCTTTGTGTCCAGGAGATTCAATCGGCTTACAAGTAAGCAGTGTGAATGATCCAAATTATGAATATACATGGACTTCAAATCCGGGTGGATTTAATGCTACTGGAAACGGTCCCTTCTATGTAATACCGGTAGTTAATACAACTTATCATGTTTCTGCATTGGATACTTCTTCAAGTGGCACAAATGGATGTTTAATTACAGATAGTGTTGTTGTTATTCCATTATCTTCATTTAGTGCTGGTACAGTCACTGCTTCTGGTCCGTATTGTGTTTCTGGTTCCCCAACACTTACGGTAAGTGGATCTTCAGGATTTATTCAATGGCAGGAATCCAGCGTAAGTGGTAATGGCCCTTGGACTAATGTAGGAACACCTAATAGCACAACATATTCTCCAGGGGTGATTACACAAAATACTTATTACCGTATTTTGGTAAGTTGTATTTCTACTACGGATTCTTCCAATGTTGATACTGTGATTGTAAACAACCCACAAATTCTTTCAACCACTGGTGATACACGTTGTGGGCCTGGAACATTAACACTTCAAGCTACTCCAAATGCTGGCGGTACAGTCAATTGGTTTTCGACTCCAAGCGGCGGAACCACATTGGGGACTGGCAATTCATTCATTACTCCATTGATTGCAACAACTACAAATTTTTATGCTGAAGCAAGCGATGGTGGTTCTACTAATTCAACGGGTCTACCCAATGCATTAGTTACTGCAACATCAGGTGCTGGCACAACTAATTTCGGTCTTGTTTTTAATGCGATTAGTGCATTTACATTAAAAACAGTTAAGATTTATCCTGTAGCTGCTGTAGCTAATACAGCTGGTACAGTTACAATTGATGTAATTAGTGGAGCTGGGGCTGTTCTTCATACAGCAACAGTAAATGTTCTTGGTAACCCAGGAGGTTCAGTTGGGCAAACCGTTACACTCAATTTCAATATATTACCTGGAACAAATCTTAAATTACGTCCAGGAGCAAGAAGTGCATCTATTACAGGACTTTTGTTTGAGGCTGCTGCAGCTGCTCCAGGAGGCAACTATGGTTACCCATATGTAGTTCCAGGAGTATTGACTATAAATACTAGCACTTTGACTGCAGCACCAACGAATACTCCTAGAAACGATTTGTATTATTATTTTTATGATATAGTTATTTCAAATAGCTGTATCAATTCGGCTCGTATACCTGTTCAAGCAGAAGTAACTCCTTCTCCAGCTATTGCAATTTCTGGAGTAAACACTATTTGTTCGGGTGATTCATCTAATGTAGCAATTACTACTGGCTTGGGTGATTATACCACCTTTACTTGGTTCCCAACAACAGGATTGAGTAGTTCAACGGGATCTAGTATTTATGCAAAACCAACAGTAACTACTAAGTATTATGTATTGGCTTCCGGAAACGTTGGAAATTGTCAAGCGTTAGACAGTATTACGATTACTGTAAATGATTTCTCTTTAAGCCTTGGAGCAAATACTCAAATGCTTTGTGGTGCCAGTGATTCGACACAATTTACAACAACAGCATCGGGAGGAACATTTACTTATTTATGGACTCCTGCAACTGGATTAAGTAGTGATACAATTGCTAATCCGAAAGCGCGACCTGTAGGTTCATCGGAAACATACACTGTAACCGTAACGAACACTTTAACGGGTTGTACGAAGACAAGAACTTTAACCATTTACGTAAGTGCACCTGCTATCTTGTCAACGGTTACGGACACAGTTTGTGGTACGGATCAAGTTACACTAACGGCGACGGCTAGCCCCGGAACTCAAATTTCATGGTGGAGCGCTGCAACAGGTGGTACGCGTTTAGGAGTGGGATCTCCTTTTATGTCGACCATATCTTCTACTACTAAGTTCTATGTCGAATCCAGAGATACAATCGCACAAGGACCAATGAACACCGTTTATACAGGCGGAATTATTGCAACGGATCCGAATGCTGCAGGTAATATGTTTGATATAACAGCATTAAATAATATAAGAATTACCGGATTCAATGTTAATTTGAATAATAACAATTTATTAGCACCGTCTAATATTAGTGTGTACTATAAAGTTGGTTCTTATTCAGGAAGTGTAACAAACGCTTCTGCTTGGACATTGGCAGGATCGGCAACAGGTGTTGTATCTGCAGGTGCAGGGGTTCCAACGTATTTGCCTTTAAGTTTAGACATTCCGGTTAACGCAGGTCAAACTTATGGTATCTATATAGCCGTTACGAATTTAGGAGTATCTAATTCATTATTATATTCTTCAAGTGCAACCTCTCCTGCTGAATTTGCAGTTTCTTCATCCGATGTAAATATTCAAGTGAAATCCGGTACCATCTGCTTCGGACCATTTACTGGTCAAGTAGCTGCGCCTGTAAATCGATTGTGGAATGGAGGTGTTTTATATTCTATCGGATGTATCAGCGCAAGAGATTCTGTGGAAGCTGTTTCTTTAGTAGCACCCGCATTAACGGTAACTACAACCGAAGACTCAGTTTGTTTAGGAAATAGTACGACACTTCAAGTTTCGAGTGCAAATGACCCTAATTACAATTATGTTTGGACGCCGGGTAACTTGACAGGTTCATCAGTAGTAGTTTCACCAGCAACAAGTACTAAATATTATATTACTGCTACAGATACTTCAAGTGGAGGTACTGCAGGTTGTATTCGTTTAGATTCAATTTCTATTCACGTTAACACGCTACCGATTGTAGCTCCTACCGTATTTCCTTTGTCTATTTGTTTGGGTGATTCTGCTCAGTTAAATGCGAATAGCACGGGTGGAATACCTGATAGTACGATCTTAAATACACCCGTGTTAGCTGGCAACAGTTCAAGTGCTGTAGGTTTTGATATTAAGAATACTTCTGCATCACCAATTACAGTAAACTACCTGCACTTTACTTCTACGGCAACAGTGGGTACAGTAATAAATGAATCCGTTTATTATAATCCAACGGCAATGAATTGCGTCTTCCCTACAAATGTTACCACCGCCCCCGGATGGATATTAATTGGTACGGTAAGTTGTACTTCCGCAGGTACTGCTCCTAACATAACATTGATTCCGCTTAATTTAAATATCACAATTCCAGCTGGAGCAACTTATGCTTTTGCATTAGGTGGAGCATCGGTAAGTTATACCACAGCTCCTGCTGGTTGCACGGTTCCTATCATAGCTTCAGATGCGAATATTGAAGTAAGAGAAGGATTTGGTGGTGCATTAACCGGAACTATAGCGAATCGCAGATTTAATGGACGTGTAACCTATTCAAGTGCGGGTTCAGGTTCGCTTGCTCATTCATGGACACCTGCTGCGAGTTTATCTAATGCATTAATTAAAATGCCGAAAGCATCTCCTGCTGTAACAACTGATTACACCGTTGTTGTTACAAATACACTTACGGGATGTACTGTTTCTGGAACAGTTCAACTTGAAGTGAAACCATTCCCAAAACCTATCATCGTAGAAAACGATACCACTTTATGTAATCCATCTCAAATCTATATTCATGTTGTAGACACTGGTGCATTTAGTGGAGGTTACCCAAGTGGAACGCAATTTACTTGGAGTGCTATCGGAGTGCCTATTGTTGATTTAGATTCTATTAGTTCAATTAATGGTTCTAGCTACTCTGTTATTGTTACATTGCCCAATGGTTGTACTGCCAATTCAGACACAGCAATCGTATTAACGAAGTCTGTTGCTGTAGTAGATGTAATTAATAACGCATCATGTATTAGCGGTGGATCTATTGAAGCCACAGTAACTAGCGGAATTGCAAATTACAATTTTGTTTGGTCTACAGATTTAGCTCAAACAAATATTGTACGTAACGTTACGAAGTCAGTAAATAAGGATACTTTACCAAACCTTGCTGCAGGTACGTATTATTTGCAAGTATTTGACGAAGCTGGAACACCTGCTAGTTGTAACTCGGGTGTGTTAACGTATACA
>JANOAX010000213.1:0-7762 GCA_031411335.1 Bacteroidota bacterium | reverse complement strand
ACTTCCTCCAAAACATAATATTTGAGTTAACTGAACGATATCCGCTTGAGGAAGTGGATTAACGAGCACATTAATCACATTTGTGAAATCGGAACAACCCGTTAATGTATCATAAGCAACAGCAGAATAATTACCCGTTGATGATGCAGTGAAACTATAACCGATTACTTGTATCGTAGAATTATAGTAATAGACTGGACTACCATTATAATACCATTTAAAAATTGTATTAGGTGAACCCGATGCATTTATAACTACAGATTCACCACTGCAAAGTGTTGTAGTTCCGTTTGCAGAAATAGAACCGGAGGGAAGAGGATTGACAATTACATTCACAGGAGCAGAAACAGAGAAACATCCATTAACGTCGGTTACAGTTACAACATAAGTTCCGCTCGTATCGACAGCTGTTAATGTTGCCGTAGTAGCACCATTCGACCATAAATACGTTCCAATAGGTTGAGCCATTAATGTAACATTTTCTCCTTCACAAATAGTGGTAGCACCTGAAGCGGTAATAATAGCTGTAGGGTAAAAAGTAACAAGTGTTGGTATCGACGTTGCAGTACACCCAAGATTATCGGTGGTGGTAACTGTATAATATCCTGCAGTAGATGCTAACACCGTTTGAGTTGTTGCTCCAGTACTCCACAAATAAGATACGGCGGGACTTGAAGATAAAAGTGTATTCTCATTTATACACAACGTGGTGCCACCGTTTGCAGAAATTACGGGAACAGTTGGTACTTGACTGTTGTACGTGATACTATTTGTAAACTGTGTGCAACCAGTCAAGGTATCGATAGCCAAAGCAGTATACACACCTGGACTTGATGATGAATAACTATATCCATATACGTTATACGTTAAATAACAATTGCACCCATTGCTGTATATAGAATACGTAATGGGTTGACCGTTATAAAACCATTGAAATTTGCTATTTGTTGAACCACTTGCATTAATGGTAAATCCACTTCCTGCACAAACTAGTGTTGGACCAGCAGCGGTGATCGTTCCAGACGGCAAAGCATTAACCAATACATTTACATAAGCAGTATCACTGCATCCGGTTCCTGTTTCAGTAACAATTACGCTTGCTGATACAGAAGTCGTAATTTGAATTTGCTGCGAGGTTGCACCATTATGCCACTCGTACCGAACTGCTGTATCAGGGTGCGCTGTTAAAGTTAATGTGTCGCCAAAACAAAATGTAGTAGGTCCATTTGCTGATATACTTGCAGATGGATGCACGTCAATGGTAACTGGAAGAGACCATGATGTACATCCAAACTGATTAATCACCGTATCCACAATTATTGCTGATTGAGTGACCACAATTGAACTTGTTGTACTCCCATCACTCCATAAATGTTGAATACCTGGTGTTGATTGAAGAGTTACACTTCCACCGTTGCAAAAAGAAAGAGGTCCGTTAGGAGTAATTACTGGTACTGAAGGATTCGGATTAACGGTTACACTCACTGGAATAGAATTCGCAACACAACCGTTTGAATCAACAATGGAAACAGAATAATTTCCACTTATTAGTGGCTGTATTGATTGAGTGGTTTCACCTGTTGACCATGTATATTGATTTGAACTGTTCGCTATAAGTACAGAAGGTTGATTATAGCAATAAACAGAAGGACCAACTAGTTGTATTGAAGCTTGTGCAGAATCAAAACGAAATGTAGAAACTGATGTTGAATTAGTACATCCATTGGAGCCGGTAACAGTAACTACATAACTTCCGGTAGTATCTGTAGTAAAAGTTGGAATCGTTAATCCATTACTCCAAGAGATACTATTAATAACATCAGAAGAAAGAGTAACGTTACTTCCTGGACAAAATGACAAAGGTCCATTTGATGATATTACTGGAGCGGCAGGTGGCGTTAGCGCATTAATTGTTATTGATGTTGAATCAACACAACCGAATGCATCGGAAACCGTAACGGTGTATGTTCCTCCTGAAGAAATAATTTGTTTCGAAGTAGTTGAACCTGCTGACCACTGATATGAAGTAAATCCAGACGAAGCAACAAGACTATCTATTGTACTTTGGCAATAGGTGTTGATTGTTGAGATGGTCACTTGGGGGTCATGAACAATAACATTAATTGGGAGAGATGCATTTGGACAATTGGTTGTATCCGTAACAACAACAGTATAGGCACCAGAAATAGTTGTAACAAGGGATGAACTATTACCCACAATAACATTATCTCTTAACCATGTGTACGAATTATAACCTGAATTAGCCGACAATAAAACACTGTTTCCTATACAGAATTCCAAAACACCCGTAACACTAACCACCGGCATTGGAGTTGAAGAACAAGGCGACATTAGCAATGTAGTTGTGAAATAATTTCCCCAATTATTGTCAGCGCCTTTCATTCTTACATTAATCGTATGAAGACCTGCACTCAATGTACCGCTTAAAAGTACTGCTTGTGTTTCTTCCAGTGCTTGATTAAAATTTCCATTCAACCCAATAACAATGGCGGGTGGATTATTATCAATCCTCACTTCTCCTTCTGTAACTTTAATATTCCTTACAGACAGTGGTGTTTCAATTATAATAGAAGTTTTAAAGCTTCGGCTCCAATTTCCGCCAACATCCCTAAATCGAATGTTCAGTATGTGTAAACCAGGAGCAGGAACATTTAATCCGCTGGCCATTGCTTCTTCAATGGCATCAGCGTAATTGCCATCAAAGGCCAACAAATTAATGGCAGAAATCGTGTCAAGATCCCAGAATAATTGCGCCAACGTAATCTTTATATTTCTGTAAGAAAGTGGATTTTCCACACTGATTACACTTTTAAAAATAGGTCCCCAACCATTTGCTGAATCACGAACTTGTACATTAATAACATGGAGTCCGGTCGAGCTTAAATTTTGAGTTTGCATGGCAGCTTCAAAAGCATCGTTGAAGTTTCCATCTACAGCAAGTAAATTCCCAATGGTTGGAGGAACATCATTATCAAGCCAAACTCTTCCTTCCGTAATCTTTTGAGAAGATGTATTTGTCAATTCTTCATCAAACTTAATTACCGTTGAAAATAGAGGCCCATAATTTCCATTCCCAGCAGCATCCAACAATTGAACATTCAAACGATGCAATCCGCTATTAGAAAATGATGTGACTGCAGACGAATTAATAAAATCATTAAATGCATTTCCGGCATTGCCATTGAAAATAATAAGTCCGGTAGATTGACCTGGATTATTATCCCAGTAAATGCGTCCGAGTGCTGCAGAAATAGTTCTTTGATTAACGAGAAGGTTCTCGAAATTCACAACCGTTGTGTAAGGTGGACTGTAATTTCCATCCACACCCATTACTTGCACATTCAATTTGTGTAAACCTGGAGAAGAAAAAGAGGTAAGTGATGTTGAGTTAATAAAAGTATTTAATGCATCAGATGCATTTCCATTAAAAATGATGAGCGGTTGAGCCGATGAAACAGTATTATCCCAATAGGCTCTTGCTAAAATGCAACCCACATTTCTAGATGACAATGTATTTTCAACAACCAATGATGTTTTAAAAACAGGTCCCCAGTTACTCAATGAATCTCGCAATCTAACATTTACCGAATGCAAACCCGGCGATAAAGATGAGGACATCGAATGCACCATAGAACGAAAAGAACTATCAATACCTGCATTAAAGGTGAGTGCAATTCCATTGCCTTGACCTGGATCAGCATCGAAAAACAATTCTGCACCGGTCAGCTTTCCACGGCCACTTTGAGCCATGGTAGACATTACTGCAAACAGCAATAAGGTAAATATGCGAATACACCGCTTCATACAATCTTCGATAGGATGTATGCTAGCTTATTTATCAAAACCTAAAGCTTTCACATTAATAGTTCCGTTCACTAGCACCCTTCGTGGAGCAGTAACAAGAATCACTCTCGCCCAATCATTAGAAGTAATGGGAAAGAAATTATCCAACGTGTAAGAACCTCCATAACATCCCACATCATTACGCGTTAAGTTAATATCAGCATAAGCAGAATCAGGCGTACCACCGTTAATTGTATTTGACGACGGATTTGTGTTCAAACCCTCTATATTAAGCGTTGTATTCGTTGCAGCAATATTAGTTCCATCATTGGTAAAACCATACAAGGCGGCGTTAGTAAAATAATTATAATGAACTGACGAATTACCACTTGCAACATAAACAGCATACGATGCACTTCCTACAGTAAGATTATTTACTATTTCGGTAAAACTGTTAGCGCTTCCGATACTATAAATCCCCATTACAAATGAAAAACTGGATTTAAAAATTGTATTGTTGTTGATAACATTCATTCCAGCATTTGAATTTTTTGAAGTCGCAATATATACACCATAACCATACCCGTTTAATGGATACGTTAGCGTAATGAAATTATTCTGAATGGAGAAAAAATGCGCATTGGAATTCCAATAAATTCCACTGTAATTACTTGCTGAATAGCCATATACTTTATTGCCGATCACAAGAACAGTATCTAAAGGGTTATTGACAGAAGCATCACTGTTAATCGTGATTGGTGATCTACTAATATTTCCTAATGCTTTACCGAATCTGAACGTTAGTCCAGTTTGAATATGAGAACTTGCAACGGTCAAATTATAATTATCATGATTTATTGTAATCGCACCATCGGACAGCGAATCATTTAAAAGGTTAATCGTACTTCTGGATCCTGTGGGTGATGCAATGGTAGAAACAATACTTCCAGTAAGAAGCTTCATCCCGATGATGGTAACATTTATTCCAGCAGTTGAAGGTGCAATATTAATGACTGGAGCATCCACTGAATAATAGGCCCCTTCATTGGCTGATAAAATTTGAATACTCTTTGTTATTCTAATGATTGTATCAGCATAGGATGCACCACCAGCTTGTGGATATACAATGATTCGATCATTAGGAGCAGCGGCAACAAGTGCGGCATTAATACTAGAATATGCTCCTCCTGCTCCACCAGCTGCAACAACCAGGTCTGTTGCTTCACTAATTGTAGAGAATAGAAGAGTCATCATCAAAGCCGACAAGCAGTACTTTAACTTTTTCATAATAATAAGAGTTGATTATTTTTAGATCTATGAGATAATAGCAAATTATAAAATAATTGTGTTTTGTATTATTTTATTGGCGAACATTCAATTTTCGCAAGTAAACAACCAAAATTCTATTGCCAAATGTTAATTAAAAAATAGTTTCAACTTAAAAATGTCAAACGAAAAATTAATTATTCTATTCAATAAATTAAACTTATACTTTCCGGAAACCTGTATTTTTTATGGTGGAATCTGTCATTTATTATCCTTAAATTCCATTAACAATTTGTATATTAGCAAAAAACAACTACACCATGAAAACATTTCTACTTATTTTAACATTATTCATAAATTCTTTGAATTTATTTTCCCAAGCTCCAAGTTGGTTATGGGTAAAAACATTTGGTTCATCAAACACCGAAATTGCTTATGCTATAACTACAGATGCATCAGGAAATATTTATTCCACAGGAAATTTTGATGGGACGGTTGATTTTGATCCAGGACCTGGAGTATATAATTTAACTTCAACATTAGGAATGTCAGCATTCATTGTAAAGTTGGATGCCTATGGTAATTTTATTTGGGCAAGAGTATTTAATGGTGTTGGCTCTGCACAAGGATCCTCAATTATTGTCGATGCGTCAGGCAATGTATATTCTACAGGAATATTTTATGCAACCATTGATTTTGATCCTGGACCTGGGGTATATAATTTATCAACTGTCAGCAATCCCGATGTTTATATTTCCAAGCTAGACGCTTCTGGAAATTTCCAATGGGCAAAAGCATTGCTAGGGACAAGTATCGGAGGAAATCCACCCTTATTATCAATCGTAATTGATGAAGTAACAGGATCAGTCTATACAACCGGTCTATTTGAAGGAACAGTTGATTTTGACCCTAGTACTGGAGGCACAGTACCCTTAACTTCAAATGGTGGATCTGATGTTTTTGTGTTAAAGTTAGATGTAGCAGGTAATTTTTTATGGGCAAAAAAAATGGGAGGCACATTAGATGATAGTCCAAATGGAATTGCACTTGATCCGATTGGAAACGTATATTGTGCAGGTAGATTTCAAGGAACTGCAGATTTTGATCCAGGCGCCGCAATACTCAATTTAACGTCAGCAGGATCTATCGATGTTTTCATTGCCAAACTTAGTTCTTCAGGAAATTTTATTTGGGGTAAGCGAATTGGAGGAACTAATTTGGATATAAGTTATGCAATGGTTTCAGACTATCTGGGCAATGTTTATACAACAGGTGATTTTGGTGGGACTTCTGACTTTGATCCAGGACCAAGTACATTTAATTTAACAGGAGTTGGTAGTGACGATTACTTTGTAAGCAAGCTAGACAGTGCTGGAAATTTTGTTTGGGCAAAAGCTTTTGGAGGTTCAGGTTTACCCATAAGTCATGCGCTTGCTGTAGATTCAAATCAAAATGTTTATACTACAGGTTATTTTGCAGGAACTTCAGATTTTGATCCAGGACCTGGAGTTTCCAGTTTAACACCAGTAGGAAGTTTTGATATTTTTGTTTGTAAACAAGATCCATTAGGAAATCTAGCTTGGGTGAAAAAAGCAGGCGGTTCTGATGTAGATAACAACTTTGCAGTTGCCTTCAATCCTAGCCAAAATGGTTCTGTTTATGTTGCCGGTGACTTTAGTGGATCTAATTGCGTTTTTGGAACTATTAATCCCAATAATATGGGAGATAGAGATATGTACATCGCAAAACTCGGATTGTGTTCTGCTCATTTCATAGTCTATCCCGATACAATTCCACAAATGTGGATTGGCGTAAATCAAGCAGAAGGAGTACCGCCACTTACTTACTCGTGGAGTTGGGGAGATGGTAGTGCAAACTCAAGTGGACCTGCACCATCACATACCTATGCAACTGCTGGATTTTATAATATATGCCTCACTATTACTGATGCTACTGGTTGTACTTCTACATACTGTGATAATTCAACTTATTTATCTAAAGGCAACAGTAGTTCTGCTATAGTAACCATTAATTTCATTGCTCCTTCTATTGTGGGCGTGCAAGAATCTTCAATAAATAAAGACTTAATTTTAATTGCTCCAAATCCTACGAATTCATATTTTACTATTTCTGGCTTGGAAGAATATGATGATTTAAGTATCATAAACATTCTCGGAGAAAAGCAAACATTCAGTTGCAACAATTTAACTGATTCAGGAATATCTCCAAACCAAAAGCAAATAAAAATTGAAGTTGCCGATTGGAGAGCTGGACTTTATATTATCAGAGTAGTGACTAAAAATGGAATCGTGGCTAAAAAAGTAATTGTTTATTAATTGAATCAAAATCAATTTGGGGATTCGAGATAAGATTCTTCTTTTTCCATAGCTCAGAATAATATTTGCAGGAAAATCTTAATTAATTTTTTCTCAAACTTGGTTCGTTCTATTACGCAAAAAGAAAGGAACTTAAGAAAGCTTACCTTGTAAAGAGCGAGGAAAAACAGTGCGAGAAACTGTGTGAGAGCGAGGAAAAACAGTGCGAGAAACAGTGTGAGAGCGAGGAAAAAAAGTCCCGATAGCTGTCGCATGCACGTCAGGCTAAGAAGAACTTTTTTAGGAAAATTAACAGTCTTATCACTCTTAAAAATTAGAGTTTTCTTTTAAAAATATTTGCCTTGTTTTGCATCTAA
>JANOAX010000212.1:0-7209 GCA_031411335.1 Bacteroidota bacterium | reverse complement strand
AACATGGAGCGACTTACCAGTGACATTCGCTGGTGTAACAAACTATGACTTTACTACAGCAGCAACGCAAGCCTTTGGTAGTAACCAAGTATTGTTAGCTCCAGGTTTATATGGATTCTACAGTGGTGATTTAGCTCCACAGGATGAAGTAGTAGACGTATTCGATCAGGTAACAATGGACAACGATATTTCTAACTTTGCCTTCGGTTATGCAGTGACAGACTTAACAGGAGATGGAGTAGTAGACGTATTCGACCAAGTATTGATGGATAACAATATTTCCAACTTTGTTGGATCTTATCATCCATAAATAATCATTATATAATATGAGGAGAGAGAAATTCTCTCCTCATATTTTAAATCCTATTAAATTAAAGAACATGAAAAAAACGTTTCTTACCATTATTCTTATAGTAGTATCAATAGCCGTTAATGCACAAAACAACGCCTATGGAGATAATCAAAAGCAAGTAGAGCCTGGAGTTTGGGCTATCTATTCTGGAGATATCAATCAAGATGGGGTTATTGACATTTTTGACCAAGTGGTTTTGGACAATGACCTATCAATTTTCGCCTTTGGCTATGTTTTAAGTGACCTTAACGGAGATTCTATTGTAGATATCTTCGATCAGGTTATCTTGGATAACAATTTGGCAAATTTCGTTGCAGCATTAACACCTGCCAATGGAAATCGCATATTGGGCGGTCAAGAGAATAAAGGAAAGGAGAGTGTTGAATAGAAAAATTAAACAACTAAATAATAATAATAAACAATGAAAACGAAAATTACACTACTCAAATCGCTGTTTGTGATGCTAATCTGCATCATGTCCAGTACGGTAGGAAAGTCGCAGGTAGCTGTGACTCTACGAATCGAGAACGATGCGCAGGTGTCTCCTACGGAGTATGAGTTTGATGTGAGCCTGATTAGTACAGGAGCATCAACCGTTCAGCTCTCAGGACACCAGTATGGTTTAAATTATAGTGCCGCAATTAAAAATGGCGGAACTATAACTGCTATATGGGTTCCTGGTTCTACTACGTTAACCAACCCGGCTCAACTTCAAGCGGTAATTAACACCGTATCAAATCTTACGCAAATGCGTATTGCAGCACCTCCTGCTCCCGGTGCTGGTAATGGATCAATCATTGCTCCAGGACCTGTTGGAACACGAGTGGGTCGCTTAAGAATGACGAACACTGTTCCATTCGCGGTAGCAACCCCAAACATTAGTATCAACACATTAAGTAACGCTACAAACACAAGAACAAGTTTGTCGTATTACAATGGTACAGTGAATACAATTATGTGTAGTCCAGCCGTAACAACTGGATGTAGTGGTTTAACAACTTTTTCGATTGTTTTGACAAATCCTGTTTTAAACGCTCCTACATGTACTGCGCCAACTTTATCTGCTACAACTGTTGCTCCAACATGTGTTGGTGATGCGAATGGTTCTATTAATTTAACTACTACCGGTGGTAACCCAACTCCATTCACATATGCATGGAGTAATGGTGCTTCTACGGAAGATCTAAGTGGATTAACTGCTGGTACTTATACAGTAACGGTAACTACTCAAACAGGTGGTTGCTTTGCTACTGCTTCTTATACAGTTGCTGCAGGTGCTCCAAATGTAACTTACTATGCAGATGGTGATGGTGATACTTATGGTAATCCTTTAGTATCTCAAATTTCTTGTACAGGCGCTCCTGTTGGTTTTGTAGCTAACAATACTGACTGTAATGATGCAAATGCTGCTATTAACCCAGGTGCTACCGAGGTTTGTAATGGTATCGATGATGATTGCGATGGTTTATCTGACGAAGGCTTAACTTTCTTAACTTATTATGTTGATGCTGATAATGATGGTTTCGGAGATGCTAATGCTTCTGGCGTTTCTTCTTGTAACCCGATCCTTGGTTCAGTAACTAATAACGGTGACTGTAACGATAATAATGCTTCGATTAAACCAGGAGCTCCTGAATTGTGTAATGGTATCGATGATGATTGCGATGGTTTAATAGACGAAGGTTTAACTTTCTTGAATTATTATGTAGATGTTGACGGTGATGGTTTTGGTAATCCAAATGTAACGCCAATCAATTCTTGTAGTCCTGTTGCAGGTTCTGTAGCTAATAGCGGTGATTGTGATGATAATAACAATGCAATCAATCCAAGTGCTACTGAAATTTGTGACTTAGTAGATAATGATTGCGATGGTTTAATCGACGAAGGTGTTCAAATCACATTCTATGTTGATGCTGATGGTGACGGATTCGGAAGTTCAGCAGGTGCTGTTTTAGCTTGCTCTCCTCCTCTAGGTTATGTAACTAACGCTGACGATTGTAATGATGCAAATGCTGCTGTTAACCCAGGTGCTACCGAGGTTTGTAATGGTATCGATGATGATTGCGATGGTTTAACTGACGAAGGTTTAACTTTCTTAACCTATTATGTTGACGGTGACGGTGACGGATTTGGTGCTGGTGCAGGAACTTCTTCTTGTAACCCGATCGCAGGTTCTGTAACAAATAATAACGATTGTAACGATGCAAATGCTGCTATCAATCCAAATGCAATTGAAGTTTGTGACTTAGTAGATAATGATTGCGATGGTTTAATCGACGAAGGTGTTCAATCTACTTTCTATGCTGATTTTGATGGCGACGGATTTGGAAATGCTTCTTCTTCTGTATTAGCTTGTTCTGCTCCTTTAGGCTACGTAACTAACTCAACAGATTGTAATGATAATAACGCAGCTGTTAACCCAGGTGCTACTGAAGTTTGTAACGGTATCGATGATGACTGTAACGGTCTTTCTGATGATGGTTTAGTTTTCTTAACTTACTATGTTGATGCTGACGGTGACGGATTCGGAACTGGAACAGGAGTTTCTTCTTGTGTTGCAATCCCAGGATCTGTATTAGTTGCTGGTGACTGTGATGATAATAACGCTGCTGTTAACCCAGCTGCTTTAGAAGTTTGTAACGGTATCGATGATAACTGTAATGGTCTTGCTGATGACGGTCTTACTTTCGTAACTTATTATGCAGATGCTGATGGTGATACTTATGGTAACGCTTTAGTTTCTGTTTCTACTTGTAACGGTGCTCCGCTAGGATATGTTACAAATGCTACTGATTGTAATGATGCAAATGCTGCTGTTAACCCAGGTGCTACTGAAGTTTGTAACGGTATCGATGATGATTGCGATGGTTCAACTGACGAAGGTTTAACTTTCTTAACTTATTATGTAGATGCTGATGGTGATGGTTATGGTGATGCTTCTGCTTCAGGAGTTTCTTCTTGTAACCCAATCGTAGGTTCAGTAACGAATAATGGTGACTGTAATGATAATAGCGCTGCTATTAATCCAGCTGCTTTAGAAGTTTGTAACGGTATCGATGATAACTGTAACGGTTTAGCTGATGATGGTCTTACTTTCGTAACTTATTATGCAGATGCTGACGGTGATACTTATGGTAATGCTTTAGTTTCTCAATCTACTTGTAATGGAGCTCCAGTTGGTTATGTTATCGACGCTACAGATTGTAACGACGGAAACTCAGCTGTGAACCCAGGTGCAACTGAAGTTTGTAACGGTATCGATGATGATTGCGATGGTTTAACTGACGAAGGTTTAACTTTCTTAACTTATTATGTTGACGGTGACGGTGACGGATATGGTGCTGGTGCAGGAACTTCTTCTTGTAACCCAATTGCAGGTTCTGTAACTACAAATGGTGACTGTAATGATAATAATGCTGCTGTTAACCCTGCTGCATTAGAAGTTTGTAATGGTATTGATGATAACTGTAATGGTCTTACAGATGA
The DNA here is from genome assembly GCA_031411335.1 of Bacteroidota bacterium. Lineage (GTDB taxonomy): Bacteria > Bacteroidota > Bacteroidia > AKYH767-A > OLB10 > JAJTFW01. The sequence goes on along the minus strand of JANOAX010000212.1, from coordinate 3,371 downwards.
TGGTCTTACTTTCTTAACTTACTATGTTGATGTTGACGGTGACGGATACGGTGCTGGTGCAGGAGTTTCTTCTTGTAATCCAATTGCCGGTTCTGTTTTAGTAGCTGGTGACTGTAATGATAACAACGCAGCAATTAACCCAGGTGCAGCTGAAGTTTGTAACGGTATTGATGATAACTGTAATGGTCTTACAGATGATGGTCTTACTTTCGTAACTTATTATGCAGATGCTGATGGTGATTCTTATGGTAATGCTTTAGTTTCTGTTTCTACTTGTAATGGTGCTCCAGTTGGTTATGTTATCGACGCTACAGATTGTAACGACGGAAACGCTGCTGTGAACCCAGGTGCAACTGAAGTTTGTAATGGTATCGATGATGATTGCGATGGTTCAACTGACGAAGGTTTAACTTTCTTAACTTATTATGTTGACGGTGACGGTGACGGATATGGTGCTGGTGCAGGAACTTCTTCTTGTAACCCTATCGCCGGTTCAGTTACTATTAACGGTGATTGTAATGATGCTGCTCCTTTTATTAACCCAGGTGCTGCTGAGCAATGTAACGGTGTTGATGACAACTGTGATGGTTTAATCGATAACGGTATTGTATTCCAAACTTGGTATGCTGATGCTGATGGTGATTCTTATGGTAATGCTTTAGTTTCTCAATCTGCTTGTTCTCAACCTGTAGGTTATGTACTTAATGCTACTGATTGTAATGATGCAAATGCTGCTGTTAATCCAGCTGCTTCTGAGGTTTGTAATGGTATCGACGATGATTGCGATGGTTTAACAGATGATGCTGATCCTTCAATTTCTGGTCAATCTACTTGGTATGCTGATGTAGATGGTGATGGTTATGGTAATGCTGCTTCTTCAACTTTAGCTTGTAATATGCCTGTAGGTTATGTTGCAAATTCTACTGATTGTAATGATGCAAATGCTGCTGTGAATCCAGGTGCAACTGAAGTTTGTAATGGTATCGACGATGATTGCGATGGTTCTACTGACGAAGGTTTAACTTTCTTAACTTATTATGTTGATGTTGACGGTGACGGATACGGTGCTGGTGCAGGAGTTTCTTCTTGTAGCCCAATCGCTGGTTCTGTATTAGTAGCTGGTGACTGTGATGATAATAACGCAGCTGTTAACCCAGGTGCAGCTGAAGTTTGTAATGGTATCGATGATAACTGTAATGGTTTATCTGATGACGGTCTTACTTTCGTAACTTATTATGCAGATGCTGACGGTGATACTTATGGTAATGCTGCTTCTTCTGTTTCTACTTGTAATGGTGCTCCAGTTGGATATGTTATCAACTCTACCGATTGTAATGACGGAAATGCGGCTGTTAATCCAGGTGCTACTGAAGTTTGTAACTTAATCGATGATGATTGCGATGGATTAGTTGACGAAGGTGTAACGCTTACTTTCTACGCTGACGTAGACGGTGATGCTTACGGTAACGCTGCTTCTTCTATTCAAGCTTGTTCTGCTCCTATAGGATATGTTGCTGACAACACAGATTGTAATGACAACAACATTTCTGTAAACCCTGGTTCTGCTGAGGTTTGTGGAAACTTTATCGATGACAACTGTAATGGTACTGTTGATGAAGGTTGTACTTGTGTTAATCCTCCAACTGCGAATGCAGGAAGTAATGCAATTATATGTTCAGGTTCTAATGTAACGCTTGCTGGTTCTATCGGCGGTGGTGCTACTAACGGAACTTGGTCTACTTCAGGTGATGGTTCATTCTCTCCAAGTGCTTCAGTATTGAATGCTACTTATATCCCAGGTGCTGGTGATATCGTTGCAGGATCTGTAACTTTAACGTTAACTACTGATGCTCCTCTAAACTGTACTCCAGCAGTGAGTTCAATGATGGTTACTATCCAAGCCAATCCGGCTTCTCCAGGTGTAATTAGTGGTCCTTCTCAATTATGTAATCCTTTCAATACAACTGTAACGTATAGCATTGCTCCAGTAGCTGGTGCTTCTTCTTACACTTGGTCAGTTCCTAATGGTACTGTTCTATTGTTTGGTCAAGGTACTACTAGCATCACTGTTAACTGGCCTTTCACAGCTATCCATGCTGGAGTGGTTGGTAATATCTGTGTAACTGCTAACAATAGTAATAGCTGTGGTAGCGGAACTCCAAGTTGTCTTGGTATCTCTGTTCAGTTGTCTACTCCTGTAACTCCTCCTTCTATCTCTGGTGCTGCTAAAGCTTGCCCAACAGATGTTGTGACTTACTCTATTGCAACCGTTGCTCGTGCTAGTTCATACTTATGGACAGTACCTGCTGGTGCTGCTGTAGTTGCTGGTCAAGGAACTAACATTATTTCTGTAGAATTTAGTCCTGGATTCACTGGTGGACCTATCACAGTATCTGCTTCCAATGGTTGTGGATCTAGTCCAGTACGTACACGTAACGTAGCTCTTAACATCCTTCCTGCTTCTGCTTCTATCTCAGGTCAGAACTCTGGAGTTTGTAGTACTGCTGGTGTAAGTTACACTGCTACTCCTGTTGTAGGAGCCTCTAGTTACTTCTGGACTGTTGCAACGGGTGCTACGATCGTAAGTGGTCAAGGTACTGGTACAATCACAGTAGACTTCTCTGGTTCTTATGGTGGTGGTGCAATTTCTGTAGTTGCTCAAAATGGTTGTGGAAATGGCGCATCTCGTAGCTTCACTGTTACTGGTGCTCCAGGTCAAGCTTCTCCAATCACTGGATCTACAGGATTATGTGCTAATCAGAATTACACTTATGATGTAAATACTATTTCTGGTGCATCTACTTATACTTGGACTGTTCCATCTGGATTCGTGATCAATTCTGGTCAAGGAACTAAAACTATTAATGTGAAAGCGGGTGCAAACCCTGCAAGTGGACTTACAATCTCTGTTCGTGCATCTAATGCATGTGGAACAGGTCCTGTCCGTTCTCTTAATGGAATTAGCATTACTCTTTGCCCACGTATTGGTGAGGAAGGTGCAATGAATATCGTTGCATATCCAAATCCAGTAAATGATCTTCTAAACGTAAGCTTCACTAGCGATAAGAATCAAGATGTTCTCGTTACTATGATGGATGCTGCCGGTCGCGTTGTTCTTAACGATAACCGTAACGCTGACGAAGGTGTTAACAAGTTTGAAGTATCTGTAAAAGGTATGGCTTCTGGTATTTATACTATGCAGTTACGTACTTCTGATACAGTACAAAAAGTTCGTGTAGTAGTTGAATAATCTCATCTGAGGTTTTTAACTCAACATATTTATTCCAAACCCCGAAGCATTGCTTCGGGGTTTTGGTTTTTATATGACATTAGTATTTTCCATTTTGTAAAAACGTGGAGGTATTTAATCA
>JANOAX010000211.1:0-11400 GCA_031411335.1 Bacteroidota bacterium | reverse complement strand
TGTATACGTTAACACACCCGAGTTACAACTAGCAGGTGTTCCAGCTTCGTCAAATACTTGCAAATAATACGTACCTGCAGCAAGGTTTGGTAAAGTATCCTTATTTACTGACTTCGTAACGTTACGTACAATATTTGTTTGTGCTAAATCTGTAGACCATACAAAATTATAATCTGCAAGTCCGCTAGTTACTGTAGCTTCTATAGATCCACCGCCAACACATGATGCGTTAGTAATTACATCCACCACAGCCACTGATTTAGTTAATACGACAACAGTGTCAGATGAAGCTGTACATCCACTAGGCAACGTTATAATTACTGAGTAAGTAGAGCCAAAACTTGAATTAATAGAATCTAAATCAACAATTGGAACTCCAATAGCGCTCCAAGTAAATTGAGTTCCGGCTGGATATCCACCGCTATACGCACCTGCGTCAGCAACCGAGATATCGATTTGAGCCGGGTTACATAAAGTGGTATCGTTCTGCACCATAAATGGAGTAGGAGAAACCGCGAATGTAACTTGTACTGAATCAGATTTTGTACATCCTGTTAACGGATTAGTAACAGTCGCAACATAATAACTGGATGAACTAGGTAAAGCTGTAATACTTGAACCGGTAGTTGAGCCAATAATATTTTGACCTGACCATTGAATGCTTGCAGCTGAAACAGGTGCAAATTTCCACGCTTCGTTCACAACCGGATTAGGTGTCCAAACGCTGAAGTTGCGGTTCGCAGGCGTTAAACCAAAGGAACCTGTGCTGTTCTCGATACCACAGGATGTTTGGTTGGCATTGTTATCAATATTGGTATGATAAATATCAACTGTATTATCTGCCTCATTCAATACGATTTGTCCGCTCACATTACCACCGGTCACAAAGAAGTCAACGCCGACCCATTCCACCACGAAACTACGATTTGGAGCAGTGCCAACCGTGTAATGACGAATACTGTCAGGTGATACCGCATTCAAATCTTCCCAGGCCAGGGCAATGATATTATTTGGAGCGGCGACATTCGGAATTGCCGAACCATATACGGTTGTAGAATTACTGGTAGTACCTAACTGAATAAAGCCATTCGTGTAAATATTTACATTCGTGTAACTCACTCCGAAATACGTGAATGGAAACGGAATTGTTCTCGCTACTTGTGCATCGTCACCGGAAGGGCCGGCACCCCATGCACTTGAACCTGCAGGACTCAGTGGAGCATAAGGAATGGAAGTAACGGTGTAGTTATTTGCAACCGGCGCCGTCACATTTATGGAGACACGTGCAGTATCACTGTTACACAGATTTGGGGTAGTAGTTGCTATAGTGAATATAGGGGTAGCAGTTCCTGTAACGATTGCCGTAGCTGTATTGGTACAACCCGTGATTGCTGTGGAAACAGTATACGTAATACATCCTGCAGCAGAAGGTATTGCATAAACGGTGTCTTGATTGGTGCCGGCTAAGTAAGGAATGGTTCCAAGCGAATCCATGAATAGATTTGTCACAGGAGACCAACCGTAATCCGTGTACGCTGTTGGACTGGAAACTACAAGTTGTGTAAATCCTCCAAGGCAATAAGAAGAAGTAGCAGGTGATACAGAAACCAAGCTTGCCGGATTTAAATTAACCACTACAGGCACCCTTGCGCCACCGGTTGGACAAGAGGTGGTAATACTCCAGTTGTAGGAAGTTCCATAAACGCCCGTACTGGTTGCACCTGTTGGAGTTGTTGATCCACCAACAATAGAGAATACTCCGCCCAAATTCATAAAGGGAAGTGCATAATTGGCAGCAGGGTATGCATTATTATAAGAGCAACTAATGCCCGAAGTCGTTAACTGATAATTACCTGAACCAGCAATAGAGAAGTTTACTGGAACATTCACAAAAATCCCGACTTGTGCAGCACTAATTACTTGATTAAAGGATAATATATTAGTAGCAGAACCGGCATTCTGCAATGCAACGGTTAAAGTACCTGCCGCATTAGGCAACACTTTAATACTATCGATTCTAATACTTGCAGTCGTGTTAAACTTGCTGGCAATATTTATTCCTCCAATGGAACCGCCATTTAAATTTCCACCCACTGATTTTTCTCCGCCAAAATCGTAATGATTCGTAAACACTGTTGTTACAGGTTCCGCATAATACGTTGTGGGGAAAGAGGATGGAGTTACTGAATAACTGCTTCCACTAAATAAAGGGGAACCACCCGTTGAAGCAGCATACCAAACCACAGTTGTATTAGGTCCTGGATTAGCCGTAACGGTAGCGGTGCTATTTAAACAATTTACAACAACCGGTGAATTTGTTGAAGCAATAGATCCACTGTTAACAACAACCAACACAGGGTTTGATGTAATTGGAGATGAACTTGGACAGGTAAAAGTAACGCGGTAATATGCACTGACCAACAAAGATCCAGTTGAATAAATGGCTGCGTTATTTATTCCAGAAGCAGGTGAATAAGGACCTCCAATTGAACTTGCCGTTTCCCATAAGAAGATAGCACCCGGAATGGAAACATCCGTTGTTAAATCAGTACTACTTCCTGCACAAATAGTCGTATTGAAACCTGAAGCGGCAACAGTTAATGCAGAAGATGGAGAAGGGCTTGTTCCAACGACTGCATTTCCAACATTAGAAACACATGATGGGTTAGTAGGACTTCGTACCCACATCGGATACGTTGCTGCAGCTAGCCCTGAAAATACATTTGATGACTGCCATGTTCCATCCAAACCTGTCGTACTGTTGTTACTAAACTCATAGCTATTATAGCGAATATTTAAATCATCAATTGCATGTAATTCGTTTGAACCTCCAGTACGCGCAGTAAAGGAATGAATCCAATTACTCTTGTTACTGGTAAGATAAGAAGCTGGTAATGCAACATGATCAAAAATTACTTCATTGTTAACTTTTACCGTTACAAATCCATTCTGGCTAATTTCAACGGAGACTGGTGCATTCACCAATCCCTGCCACCAAGAACCTAATTTGTATGCTAAAACTCCGGGATCTCCAGGTCCTTGTCCAGCTGTAGTAGAATTAAACATTAAGTAACATCCAGGCTGATTATTTGGTCCATTAGCGGTGGCATCAAAAGCTAATTTTATAGCAGTTCCTGATCCACCTTCGGCACTTCCTCCTGCTGTCACTGTACCAACCGTTACATCAGGTCCATAACTCCAACACAATCCATCTGCACCCAAAATATTAAAGGCAAAACCACGAGGTCCGGTTGATAATTTAAAATCAACCTGCAAGTTGTTGGTATTAATAGCAGCTGAATTACGTATCACCAATGCTCCGTTCTGGCTATTTGATTGAGGAGTGATATTACAAACACCACCTGTAAAGTTAGTACTTCCAAAAGAAGCATCAAATGCAGGTCCTAATAAACCTGTAGCAAAATTATTTGAATACCATGAAGTGAAACTTGTTTGTCCCTCAGGATAAACACTCACAACTCCGTTATCACCACAGTTTGCATTTGATACAACATTTAGTGAAGTATAGCCAACAAAATAAGCGGGAGATGCCACTGCATATGAGGCAGGACACACTGTATTGCTTACTTTAACTTGATAAATATAATTTCCATTTGCTACAGGAGTGGATGGTGTATAATTATCTGTACTAGATGTGTTGGTGGTACTTTGTAGAAGTGTTGTTCCAGTTTGGTCATACCAATTGTAAACCCAGCTGCCAGCACCAATAGTTCCTGGATTATTTACTGTAAAAGTAACCGGTGTGCCTGTTGTGCAAACTGGATCAGGAGCATTTGTATAGGTTAATTGTATAGGAACAACTGGTGTTGTTACCACATTTAAAACAACAACAGCTTGCGATGTACATCCATTCAATGCTGTTCCCGTTACGGTATATGTCCAAGTAGAAGTTGCGACTGTTGCTGGAGGAGTAGCAGTACTTGAAGCCAAAGTAGAAGTAGGTCTTGAAGTTACATTCGCCAAATTATTCCTGGTAGTTAACAAGGATACAACCGGATAACCTGCCACTCCCGGATTTACAGCCCAAGTGTAGGTGCTAGCACCACTGGCAGATAAATCCACATTAGCACCACTGCAAACACTGGTACCCGTTGAAGGAGTAACGGCCAATACAGGAGTTGGAAGTATGTCTGCAAAAACTGAACTTGAAGTTGTAGTTCCTGCTCCAAATGCACAGCCAATTTCACATTGGTAATACATGGAAGCATTTAATATGGCTGTAGTATAACTAATAGCGTTTGCGCCAACACCTCCGGTAACATTCACAAATGAACCTGGTAAACCTGTTGCTGACTCTTGCCACTGATAAGTATAACCCGGCAACGGTGTAAATCCACTCAGGTTAATTGTTTTTGTAACATTCCCGCAAACCTGAGCAGGAACGGTTAACGTTGCCGTTGCTGAAGCAGGAGGACCTGAGCAGAAGAAACCTATAAAGTTACCCGCATCGGCACCCATATCGTTAGGTGTTAATGTAGAACGGGTTTGTGAATCGAAGTCATCTGTTACAGTAGCTATGTTAATTCCGTTTTGTTCAATGATGGTTTGATTGGTGGGGTGAATATGTAAATCACCAGTCACTGCTGTTCCTGTTGGTAATATAAATTGAGGATCGCTAGCCTGGCTTGATAAATCACTTGCTACCCAACCTGCAGAATATGCTGCAACATCTGTAGCTACATTTAATGCAAACACGGTTCCTGTACCAGTACCATAATAATCATTATAATTTAAGTTCAAGGTAGCGACACTCGAAAGTGAAATCTGATAGTGCTTTCCTCCTGTTGTAGCATTCGAACGGTTGTTTACAAATATATTATTTCTGATATCATCAGTAGTAGCTGCGGCCGTTCGTTGGAACGCAAATGAATTCGCGGCAGGAGTGCTTAACACGCCATTTCCACCAATGTAAATACTGTTAAAATAAACATTGGCAATGTTTGTATTTTTTGAAATACCTCTTACCAGTGTTGGCACGACAATGCTATTTCCGTTTTCATCATAACCCAAACGGATCATGTTGTTACGAATAGTAGTTTGCCCTGTTGCAATGTCCATTCCTGTAATAGCAGCGGCTGAACTCACTGTATTAGAAGAAAGCATCAAGCTGTGAATACTATTCTTCTCAATGATGTTTGCTGTTCCTGAAGGGCCACCATAGAATATACCAGCTACTACGGGTCCTGATGTTGTTGTAGCATTTGTGTTTTTCAAGGTATGAATCGTATTACCGCTAATTACCGCAGGTGCTGTAGTAGAGGTGTATGAAATACCAATTACAGAAGGAGCACTTCCGCCAGATGTAGATTGAGAAGTAGAAGTTAGATTCCTGATTGTATTTCCACTAACAGTACTTGTCCCAACTGAAACCGCAATTCCAGCCATAGTATGAGCACCTGATAATGATGTCAGGTTAGTATTCATATTGGCAATGGTATTTCCTGTAACCGTAGATGTGGTTCCGGCATTAACAATAATTCCTCTGATAGTTTGAAGTGAAACAGTTCCAGTATAAGCTGATGAAGCATTAATACTATTAGCCAGCGATGTGCTTCCAATAGTATTGTTCGCAATATTTACAGTGGTTCCGCCCCCAGCATTTATACCATTAAACACAGGAGTTATCGTTGCGCTTCCTATTAAATTAATTCCAGAAACAGTGTTGTTTGAAATATTTACTGTGGTTCCACCTCCAGTACGAATTCCGATTACACCACCTGTATTCGCAGTAGCGGTAAAAGTGATCGCTCCATTAACCGATGTTGATCCAATAAGATTTCCAGTAATAGTTCCAATATTTAAATTACCTGCAGCAATATTAAAACCAACAAAAGAAGTAGAAGTTGTATTGGCTGTTGTATGATTAAAATTAGTAATAGTATTATTTTGAACAGAAGTGAATGATGCAGTTCCTACTGATATATCCATTCCGTTAAAAATATTTGCAACTGCCGAAGTAGTTGTAAACGCACTGCCACTGCAACTTGGTGCTGTTCCGCCAATAGAATTACCTGTTATCGTGTATCCGCTGGAAGCTACTGCCGAAGCATTTGGAGAAATCCAGAATCCGCGATGAGCCACTGCTGCCGTGTAGGTATATGTAAGAGCAGCACTCTTATAGTAGCTATTGTTCGTAATGGTGTAATTATTATTACCTACCAAAATGTCAATACCAGCTGTAGCTGTTGTAGCATGAAAACAATCATATATATTACAATCAGTAATAGTATTGTTATCATTATTTGCAGAATTTCCAACTGTTGTATTATTAAATGCATAGACACCTACATTCAAAATATTTCCTACAGCCGTGGCGGCGTGAATGTCACAAAAAGAAATGGTATTGTTATCATTTCCGCTTGCTCCTGCCGTTGAAGAAAGGATGGATACCACACCTGGAACTGCTCCAGCAGTTATGGTACCTGTATTACTAGCAGGATTTAAATTTGATGCCTGTAAATTAAGATACGTTAGCGTATTATTACTTGCATTGTTTCTCATCATCACAGCATTTCCTGCTGCTGCTGCTGTTGCAGATGTATTTACAATATTTAAAAATTTATTGGTTCCTGTTCCGCCATTTCTTCCATCAAACGTAATATAAGATCCTCCATCCAATACAACAGTTGCCAATGTTGAGTTGGCACTTGTTAGCGTAATTACAGATGGTACACTAGCCGCCGGTCGAATTGTTAATGTTCTAGAATTACTGATACAAGGGTTGGCTGAAAAAGTTAGAGGATAGGTTTCGTTAACCGCTGCATAAGCCGTTGTATAATCTGGCTGCAATTCTAAAATTGTATTACCCCCTAAACCATTCGTATTAATATATGCTAATGCACCGCCAGCGCCGCTCAATGTTGGGAAACCAGCAGGTGATGCAGGTGCCGTAGGTCCGATCGGAATTACTCCAACCATAGCTCCGCAAGGCAATGTAGAAGCTGGTAACGTTAAAGGCGAAATGATGTTATATACATTGCCAGCACAAGTAGCCGTTGAATAATCGTAAACATAATAATCATAGGTTGTACCACCAGCCAAATTAGTATTTGTAAAAGTAGTTGAAGCGCCCACTGAAACTACGGTTCCTAATCCTAAAGTTTGACCGACAGTATAAACAGTTCCTGTAGCAGGATCAGTTATAGCAGCTAAGTTAGGATAACGAACTACTAAATAACCTGTAGGTGTAGGTACAGCAGGAGTAAAACTTCCATCAATTTGTGATGTAGATTGAGGAGTTAATACTAAAGAAGTAGCTTGGTTTGCAGGTGCTAATGGTGTCGAGGAAACCAACGCAACATTATCAACTGCTGCGGGTGGATTTACTCCAGCAGTTCCGTCATTTTTCCATGTAATTACAATACGCTGAGTAGTACCCGCAAAAGCTGCAGGAAGGCAAGCACTGAATGTTTGCAAATTAGTTCCTTGGTTCCATAATTGAGCGCCAATTGCTGTTGGAGAACCGCCAGTCCATGTTGCTGCATTTCCTGTTCCTGTTGGAGAAGTTGTTACTGGAGTTACGGTCGTTGGACATGTATAAACAACTATAGCATCCCATGAACTGGCTTCACCTAATGCTTTCCAATTAAAAGACAAAGTAATTTCAGTTTGCCCCGCAGGGAAAGTAATGTCTTTATAAATATGAGAAGCTGTTAGTGAGGTATTCGTATATGCCCATGCAGCACCACCATTATTTGAAATATAAGCGGATTGATTGGTAAAGCCTGTTGGTACTGTTCCTACAGTCCATGCATTGGTTGCAGCGTTTACCACGGTCCAGCCATTAGAGGCAAGGGTTCCACCTGTTTCAAATCCGCCATCACCGAAAGGATTAATTAATGTAGTGGCTCCTATATTGCTCGTTAAAAGGGATCCGAATAACGGTGAAGTTGTGTTATATACTGTAGCACATGTTCCACTATTATAGGAATACGTATAAAAATCATATGTTACTCCCGGAAGTAAACCGGTTGCGCTAAAAGAAGTTGCAGCTCCAACGCCTACTACTTTACCAGCACCAATAGCGTTTCCAAGCGAATAATTTGTACCTGAAGTGGGAGCAGTCGCTGTTGCACCTGATAAATAAGCAACCGTTAAATATCCTGTAGGAGTACTTGCGGCAGCTGTAAAAGTTCCATTAATAACAGTACCTGATGGAGAAGATAAGTTCAATGAAGTGGGTTGATCAACTGGAAGAGAACATGGAGGTAATCCACCCAATGCCATCACATGAAAATAATCAATCGTATTTGCAGCCGCTCCAGTTGCAGCAGACCAAGCAAAAGAAACGCTTTGAACTTGCTTGCCATAATTTGCTGGACTAATGGGAAGTGTCATTTGAAATAAATACGGTCCAGTTGCTCCACAGGCGTTGGCGGTCCCTGGTGCAACATTTTGCGCTCTCGATATTCCTGCACCACTATTACTATAAGCAACACCTGTTGCCGTAAACCAATTCACCAATGCATTTCCAGGAAATACCTGGGTAGTTAAATCTGTAAAAGTTACGGTGGCTGAAATGGTTGGCCCTGCAGTATTCATTACCGACTCGTACAAAACATAAAGGTTACCATAACTAGCAGGAGTTACTAAAGAAACCGAACCCGTTGTTGGCCAAACCGAACCTGCATAAGTATTACTTACAACCGTTCTTGCATTTAAACCTGAATAACTTTGAAGTTGATACGTTAAACCAGCTGTTAAAGCACTTGATACCGCTCCTCCTGTAGGCAAGAAACAAGTTGGTAACACACTTCCTGTATGCCACTTATAGGTAGCATCAATAAGAGTATAACCAACACCATCTACACCAATGGTAGGTTGCGTAACCATTCCATTCATGTTTCCTGTTGACGCCGTGTTAACGGTGGTACCATTTGTACCATCGCCAGTACCGTTGGCAACAATATCATTGTTGAAACCGGTAATAGGCACATTAGTAAACTGTGCAAATGCATTGTTAAGCATCCCCAAAGTCATGAACATGGTCATCACTAGGTAAAAGATACTCTTTGAAAATTGGCGCAATTTAATACGACCAATTCTTGATGTACAAGTAGAATTGTAATCTGGTAAAGTAGAGTTTGGATTCATTTTATTTTAGTTAATTTTTTTTAAGTCTTAATCGATTAGACTACTGGTTTCTCACTCGATTCGTTTAATATGCAAACGAGTTAGGCTCTAAAATGGGAAATTGACGTAGTTTCGGATTCATTCAAAATCAAGTGTTGGGGTACTTCTTGATTTTAAACTTGAATTGATACGGATAAATTTAGGACTAGTTCATATACCTTGCAAGTTTATTTTGCAGTGTCAATTTCTCGTCCTCATTAAAAGTAAACTTAAACATCAATTTTCTATAAAAATAGGTGATATGAAATGAATTTGGATCACTAATTTCTTGGATTCATTTCAGGTCGGACGAAGGCTCAAACAACCCAACTATCAATTTTTGACATTAGAATTATAAATCAATTTAAATCATTACATACTAGCATACAAAGCATTACAAGATATTAATATGGGCAAAAAAAGAAGGGCCGCCTCCATACAGAGACAGCCCATCCTTTTATCTAATCAATTCAAATGATACCTTTTTACTAAATTACACCTAAATGATTTTTCAAAGTTATGGTTGATTACTCTTTTAGGTATGACTAATTTTAGGGGTGTAGAGATGCCTAATTATCGGGAGCAAAAATGGGTAAATATTGATTGAATGAGATCGGTATAGTCTCCCTTTGACAAATTCATTCTTGTTTTTTCGTCAAATGAAACCATAAATAATTTAATTCGTTGAAAAAACACTATATCGAGACTTGGAATTTTGTACTTTCGACTATGCTTGCAAAACTTCCTCATAGCATGATTAAAAAGTACTATTTCCTTGTGATACTTACTATGCTAGGTCTCTCTTGCAAGTTAGGATTTTCTCAATACAATTTGCATTTTAAATCTTATACTTCTAGCAATGGATTGCCATCCGGATCCTTTTTAGACATAATAAAAAGTCCAAATGGGTCTTTATGGCTACATTCTGAAAATGGAATTAGTAAATTTAATGGATACGACTTCACAACATACTATTTCAATTCAAAAAAAGAAAAGTCTTTTTCTTCAACTCAAATGCTTACGAGCTATGAAGATTCGTTAGGGAATATTTTTCTTGCATCTAAAGATGCTCTTTTCCTATTTGACAATGAGACGAATGAATTTAATAAACTACTTAGATTTGAAAATTTAAATGATCTGATTTTTTTTGAGTCGAACAAACACTCTTCATATGCTTTAATAAAAAACAATTTATATACTATTCAGTTAAATCCTATACGAATAACCAAAACTGTAATTCCTGAACTTTCCGTTAAAAGACTTACAACACCTAGTCTAATTACAAATGGGATTCTTTATTTATGTACATCGGATCAATTCTTTTTAATGGATCTAAGCACGAAGAAATTTCAACAGCACTACTTCCAAAGTCCTATTAAATTACCTGTTTATCTTAATTTATTAGAGAATGGCACGGTGCAAATTAGTGCTGTAAATCAATTGTTCAACTATTTACCAAATAACAATAAACTCCATGAATTGTCACCAAGATTCCTTGAAAATTCTCCAATTCGAAATCACTCTGTTATTAAACTTGAAATTAATGGGTGCTTATACTATTTAAATCGTGCTGGCTTAATTTCAAAATTAGATTTAATAAGTGGAAGTATTTATGAAATAAATTTAGCAACCCTTCTAAAACCTAAAATAAATGATGACATTCAGTTTTACAATTTAACCAAAGGTGCTAATAATAATATATGGGTCGAAAACAGCGGGGCAGGTCTTATAGAAATTGATCTTCAAAATTTTGAAAAGGGTATAAAAAATCATTTTTATTATGGGAATTCAAGTATTCCAACCAATAATTGCAATACTATTTTGGAAGATGGTGATGGTCTTATTTGGTTTCTTTCAGTAGGTAAGGGTTTGATTAAAGCTGAAAAAATTAAATCAAATTTTACTACCATATATCCTCGCCATAACAATTCAAACCTCGCTATTTCCAATGTACGCACAATATGTGAATATGCTAAAAATAAAATTGCAGTGGGCACCTTAGAAGGGTCCTATTTATTAGATTTAAATGTAAATGAAAAAGTGCATTATACTATTCTTAACTCTAAATTCTACAACAACAAAACGCCAATAAGCAATATTACACTGGATAGCTACGGTGAAATTTGGCTTTCTAATTGGCTTAACAAATCAATACTTATTCTCGACCCAACTAAAAAAATATCAACTCTAATCAACAGTAAGGACTCAAATAAATATGGAGGCTCAACCTTTAGATGCTCATTAAATGATGGCGATCATATTTATTTC
>JANOAX010000210.1:0-4010 GCA_031411335.1 Bacteroidota bacterium | reverse complement strand
AAAGACCATCGCCGACATGGGCGTTCAAGTGGCTGTTGTGATTGGTGGAGGAAATATTTTCCGTGGACTCCAAGCTGCCGAGGGCGGTATGGACCGAGTTCAAGGAGATTATATGGGGATGTTGGCTACCGTGATTAATTCAATGGCCCTCCAAAGTGCGCTGGAAAGTAGTGGAGTATTAACTCGATTGCAATCGGCCATTAAAATGGAAGCAATTTGCGAACCCTTTATCCGCCGTCGTGCTGTTCGACATTTAGAAAAAGGAAGAGTAGTCATCTTCGGTGCAGGAACTGGAAATCCTTATTTCACCACGGATACTGCAGCCTCCTTGAGAGCCATTGAAATTGAAGCCGATGTAATCCTAAAAGGAACTAGAGTTGACGGCATATACACAGCCGATCCAGAAAAAGATAAAACCGCAACGCGTTACTCAACCATCACTTTCTCTGAAGCCTATTCAAAGAATTTGCAAGTGATGGATATGACTGCATTCACCCTCTGCCAAGAAAATAATTTACCCATCATCGTATTCGATATGAACAAAGCAGGTAACCTCACCAAAGTAGTAAAAGGCGAAGAAGTAGGAACGTTGGTAACGATTTAAATTCAATTTTTTTAAAAGGAAGAGGATGTGAATGATTTGATTTTTTGACCATATTATAATGTCCATTTTTTCGTTGATAGCTAGAATTAATTAGTAAATAAATAATTTGAAAGCCATGAAAAAATCAATCTTCCTCCTTGTAATTTTATTTGTTTCACATTTTAGTATTGCTCAAGAAAGTATACTTTCTGATAGCACCAAGAAAAAATTATTAAAATATAAACCGAAAATTTCGGGTGTCATTCAGGTACATTACTTAAATGAATTTAATACGAATGGTGATACGATTCGTGATCCCGACGGGTTTAGAATTTTGCGGGCACGTCTTATCGCAAAAGGAAAAATAAATGATTTTATTACGTATGAATTAATGATTGATCCCCGTGCTCCAGAGCATGGAGGTGTAATGCGGGATGCCTTTATTGCAATTCATGTTATCAAAAATCAAACGATAAGAGTGGGTCAGCAAAAAACACAATTTGGGTGGGAAAACAGGCAATCTATCACCGAACTATATACTGTAAACAGAGGGGAAATGTCGGATGGTGTAGCAAGAGGAGAAAATTTACGTGATATTGGAATTGGAATTTTGGGCGACATCAAACTCAATAAAAATTTTAGAATTGAAGATGCAATTACATTCACAAATGGCACTAAATCTAATGTAACTGGTCCCTATGATTTTAATTCGAGAAAGGCTGTTTGGGGAAGAATTGGATTGCGATATAAAAAAGATGATTTTATTATTCGATTAGGTGGATCGTTTGGCTTCGGAGGATTAAGGTACCTATATGAAGATATTTATGATCCTGCAGATGATGTATATGCTAAATTTAAGAGAGTGGGTGCCGATGTTCAAATCGAACAAAAGTATTTTTTCTTCGCCAGTGAATATGCATCGGGTACAGATAGGGTGAGTGATACTTTATTTGAAGAGCCTTTTGGCTATCAGGCGATTATTGCTTTAAAAACAAAATGGAAAATAGGACCACTTGTAAAATACGATGTTTTTGAAGATGAATGGAAAGTAGTAACCTGTGGAGCCTATTATGGAAACCCAAACGACCGATTCCGAATGCTCCTAAATTATGTTTTTAGAGGAAACATTAAGGATGTTCCTCGTGGACACGATGATAGACTTTATGTACAAATGCAAGTCGTATTTTAATCAAATGAATATAGTTTTTCATAATTCAAACTCTGTTTCAAATAGATTGTATGGGGCCATTGCTAAATAAACAGAAATCTCCTCTAAAAATAGTTAGCAATTGATTATTAGTATTTTAATTCTCAATTAAGCGGAATGATAATTTAGATTTCATGTTATTCTCCTGTGTCTATATCCATCTGGATTTCATCAATTCGCCATTTCAAGACTACTCTTAAAGTAAGTATTACGTCTTTTTTTCGCTGCCTTCAACAGGCTGCCCTCGACAAGCTGCCCTCGATAAGCTGCTCTCGACAAGCTCAGTCAGCACCGGCAGCGGCGAAAGTTGGCTGAGGCTCTCGATGCCAACATAAGTTGCCATCGACAGGCTGCCCTCGACAAGCTCTGGCAGCACAGGCAGCACAGGCAGCACAATTTCGTCTATTAGCCTATTCGTATAATTCGTATTTCGTATTTTCGTATCGATTCGTAATTCGTAACCATAATGTCAGACATCAAATCCATCCTCGCTACCATGGAGGATCACATGCAAAAAGCCATCGCTCACTTAGAAGTAGAGTTGAACAAAATTAGAGCAGGAAAAGCTTCTCCTGCCATGCTCGACGGTGTAATGGTCGATTATTATGGCGCTATGACTCCATTAAGTCAAGTAGCAAGTATCAACACTCCTGAAGCACGCACACTGGTGATTCAACCTTGGGAAAAGAGTTTGATCAAAAACATCGAAAAAGCCATTATCGATTCTAATCTTGGACTGGCTCCATCTAACGATGGAATTATGATTCGTATTTCTGTGCCACCGCAAAGTGAAGATCGTCGTAAAGACTTAGTAAAGCGTGCGAAGGCAGAGGGCGAACATGCTAAAGTCGGGATCCGCAATTTGCGTCGCGATGCAAATGATAATATCAAGAAATTGCAAAAAGCGGGATTGCCCGAAGATTTAGCAAAAGACGGCGAGACAAAATCACAAAAGATAACCGATGATTATATCACCAAAGTGGACAAACATCTGGAAGCAAAAGAAAAGGATATTATGACGATCTAATCGATTGTTAAAAGTAATAAAAACGAGAGTAGAACTAAATCTACTCTCGTTTGTTTTTTATTAAGGTCTATTGAAATCTGCGAACTTATTATAGCGTAGCCTTAGCTCCTTAGCGAGAAAATTTAGCGACAAAGCGCAGCCTCAGCTAACTTAACTTAGCGCCTTAGCGCCTTAGCGAGAAAATTTAGCGACAAAGCGCAGCCTCAGAGAGAAAGATTAGCGTAGAGCACCCTCTGAGAAAGAGTAGCATCATAAAAGCATTAGAAATTCGTTTGAATCACATGAATAAAAGGTAATTTTGTAACAATGGAAACTTCAGGCTTGGGAAATAAAATATTGGTAGCAGGTCCGTGCAGTGCTGAGAGTAGAGAGCAAGTGATGCAAACCGCACAAGCCATAGCTGCTAACTATCCAAATGCCATTTTTAGAGCTGGCGTTTGGAAACCACGCACTCGTCCCGGCTCATTTGAAGGAATTGGAGAAGAAGCCTTGGAATGGTTGAAGGAAGTGCGCACCACCACCGGCATGAAGGTGATCACTGAAGCGGCAAGTACCAAGCAATTGGAACTTTGTTTGAAAGCAGATTTAGATGCTATTTGGATCGGAGCACGAACCACCGTGAATCCTTTTTTAGTGCAAGAACTCGCCGATGCATTAAAGGGTACATCCATCAACGTTATGGTCAAGAATCCGATTCACCCAGATATAAGTTTGTGGCGTGGAGCCATCGAACGCATTCAGGAATCGGTAAATTCAGAGATCATCGCTGTGCATCGTGGTTTTCATTCCTTCGAAACATCCGAGTTTAGAAACCATCCACGTTGGCAAGTACACTTTGAAATGAAATCGTATTTCCCAGATTTAAAAATGATTTGCGATATCAGTCATATTGCAGGTGCACGCCCCTTATTGCAGAGTGTAGCACAAGAAGCGTTAGACTTAGGCTACGATGGATGGATGATCGAAACACATATTCATCCCGATGCAGCGTTGAGTGATGCTCAACAGCAAATCACACCGGCCCGACTCCACGAACTCATTCAAAATTTAGAGCCACGCTTACCGTCTCCTATCGATGCGATGAGTATTGCTCAGTTGAAAAATTGGAGAGATGAAATTGATCGATTGAATGATGAACTTTTAATTTTGTTAAAAGAACGCTTGCATTATTCGTCAATGATCGGAGAATTAAA
>JANOAX010000209.1:0-16967 GCA_031411335.1 Bacteroidota bacterium | reverse complement strand
GGTTTTTATTTTTTAAGCCGAGGCAGAAAGCTACGCTTTCAATGCCTTGGATAAAAAATAAAAATAGCGCAGCGTTTCTTTTGATGTTGACGATGGGAGAACGAGGGATCACCCAGAAGCAGTGCAAAGCACGCTACTGGGTAATCCCTTCTTTTTTTAAGCCGAGGCAGAAAGCTACGCTTTCAATGCCTTGGATAAAAAATAAAAATAGCGCAGCGTTTCTTTTGATGTTGACGATGGGAGAACGAGGGATCACCCAAAAGCAGTGCAAAGCACGCTACTGGGTAATCCCTCCTGGTAGAAACTTCGTTCCTCAACCCTGCAAGCAAGCTTGCAGGGTTGAGGAAAAATGAAAATAGTC
This sequence comes from Bacteroidota bacterium, assembly GCA_031411335.1. Lineage (GTDB taxonomy): Bacteria > Bacteroidota > Bacteroidia > AKYH767-A > OLB10 > JAJTFW01. The sequence goes on along the minus strand of JANOAX010000209.1, from coordinate 16,606 downwards.
CAGCGCCGAGCACTGGCGATTAAGTAATCATGTAATTATCCTGAAGCGCGCCGAAGGCTCTGCTTCGGGGTAGCTGCCCCCAAAAAGGGATCACCGATTAATCCCTTATTTCAATATTTCGCGGAACAGGATCAAGGCATGCCTTGATCCTACGAGGTAATCCCCTATTACAATATTTCGCGTTTCAGGATCAATGAAAGTCTTGATCCTTCGTATGCTTTTTGATTTAAATACTTGAATCATAAATTTTTACATTTACATGATAAAAGCATCAATTTCGTATTTTTTCTACATTGCACTTTTAATACCTTTATCCTTTAAATTTAAAAGTCATGAAAAAATACTTACTCATTTGTTTCTTTAGTTTATTTTGTGCTATTAATTGCCAAGGCCAATGGATTCAACAATTGTGGACAAATCCGTCTTTTCTTGCTACAAATACTCCCATTCAATTGATAGCTGAAGTTGATTTCCCATCAGGTGATTGCAAGGACAAAACGTTGAATATGTTTCAAGCAGGTAATTCTATTTCAGCGTCCGCTATCCATTGTTTAGGTGCCGCTAGTTTTATTTGTAATGATAAAGATACTTTCAACCTAGGACTTCTCCCTGCTGGGACTTACACTTTCTATTATCAAGTAGATGCCGGTATGGGACCATCTCCTTGTACTCCAGGAATTGTAGCTGGTCCTACAGATTCCTTGACTTTCGTTGTAAATTTAGCAAGTGGAAACCAAGAGTTGGCAAAAGAAATCTTCGAACTATTTCCAAATCCTGCCTCAAACATACTTCAAGTGAAATTGAATAGCGATTTAACCGATGGCACTTATCGAATTTTGAATAATCAAGGCGCTTTGGTGTTGAAGTCGATGATTAATGGAAAGAATATGCAAATAGATATCAATCAGCTTTCGGTTGGACTCTATACTTTTCTTTACGAAGACGCATTTAAGAATATTTCAGTAAAGAAGTTTACGAAGAAATAGGCTTTTTCAATTTTATTAAAGTCTTGAATATAATGCATTCAATTTATTTTTCAATTGGATAAACTTTACATCGCCAACGGTGTTATCTTCGAACTATGAATGAAGTTATTTTAGTCGATGAGCAAGATGCTGAAATAGGCACCTCCGAAAAATTAAAAGCCCATCAACTTGGGCTTTTACATCGGGCTTTTTCAATTTTTATTTTTAATTCAAAAAATGAATTACTGATTCAACAGCGCGCTCAAGGGAAATACCACAGCGGAGGATTGTGGACAAATACTTGTTGCAGTCATCCAATACCAAAGATGGATTTAGTAGAATGTGCTAAACACCGTCTTTTCGAGGAGATGGGTTTACAAGTTGATGAACTCATCTTAAAAAATCATTTTGTTTATAGAGCTGAATTTCCGAATGGACTTATTGAACATGAGCTTGATTATATTTTAGTGGGAAGTACTAATGAAAATCCAATTTTGAATCCAGAAGAAGCACAGGATTTTAAATGGATTTCTTTAGATGATCTCAAGGTAAAAATTAAAATGCATCCACATCAATTTACTTTTTGGTTGAAAGAAATTTTCAACCGAAATTTAATTTAATTTGATAAGAGCATCGCGTTGGCACGATATTTTATACTTAATTTTTTATTATTTCTTTTTTGTTTTCGTAAGGTTTGATTTGAATTTATGGATTAGTTATTTGTAATGAATGAAGGCTTTTTGCTTCATTCAATTTTTAAATTACAATTATCGATTTCTTTTGATGATTTTCTTTCATCTAAATTACTCAAGTCTAGACTGTTTATCCATGTAAAAATTTGATGTTCAGCTTGTTGTGTTGAATAATGTATGTTCTTGTCTTGCATTTCTTACATCGTCTATATAGTGATGGAATGAAGGCAATACTCCTCTTGATCTCGCTATAGCTTTGTTTTTACCATAAAAGTATTCCTGTGAAATTGTCCCAACTAACAGGTGGTAGAAACGAAAAAAGAGATGTTATGAGTCTAAAACTACGAAGAAGCTTACTTATCCTGACAGCCTTGCTGTTCATCCTTCGGGCTGATCCAGTAAAAGCAAGTCACGCGATGGGTGCTGACTTGACTTATGAATGCCTTGGTGGAAACACCTACAAAGTGCGATTGTCGTTTTATCGAGATTGTATAGGAATCTTAGCTCCTGCTAATATTTATGTAAACATTCGTTCTGTAAGTTGTGGTCAAACATTGGGTGTTACCTGTAATCCCATCCCAGGAACAGGTCAACAAGTAACGTATTTATGTCCTACCGCACAAAGTACTTGTAATGGTGGAACGTTTACGGGAATTCAAGAATGGGTGTACGAAGGCATTGTTACACTACCGATGCAATGCAACGATTGGCAATTTTCTTATTCGCTCTGTTGCCGTAATGCAGCCATCAACACGATCAGTAGTCCTGGCTCCAATACATTTTATATTTATGCTTCTTTAAATAATACCATAACCCCATGTAATAGTTCTCCTACCTTTACAAATAAACCAGTTCCTTTTGCATGCTTAGGTCAGCAATTATGTTTTAACCATGGAGCTACAGATCCTGATGGTGATTCATTAGTTTATTCTTTAGTAAATCCTCGTCAAACGGTATCGAATGATGTGAGTTATATTGCACCTTATAATGCATCGAATCCATTAACTACTTCGGGAGGTTTTCAATTCAACGCGCAAACGGGTGATATTTGTTTTACACCAACACAATTGCAAGTAACTGTAATGGCGGTGTTAGTGCAAGAGTATAGAAATGGTGTGTTAATTGGTTATGTAGTGCGTGATATTCAAATTACGGTTTTAAATTGTACCAACGATCTTCCGACTTTAACAGGTATTAATGGAACTAGCAATTTTGATATGACGGTTTGTGCAAATCAACCTTTTTGTTTCGATGTGTTTTCAAATGATATTAATGCCGGACAGCAAGTTGGATTGTTTTGGAATAATGCCATTCCAAATGCAACATTTACAACTGCAGGAAGTCCACATCCTACAGGAACATTTTGTTGGACACCCACACAAGCTGATATTAGTAACACTGCACATTGTTTCACAGTTCGTGTAAGTGATGATGCTTGTCCATTTATTGGATCAAATACTTATTCATATTGTATAACAGTCACGGGTATTGTTGTCGACGCCGGGCCTGATCAATACATAGCATGTAGTGACCTTGCCACCGTCACCGCCAACGCAAGTGGTGGAAATCCTCCCTATACTTATTTATGGAGTAATGGATTTACAAATCCAACACAAACTGTTGGAGTAGGAACGTATGTTGTTACCGTTTCTGATGGTACTTGTTCGAGTACAGATACCGTAGAAATTATTGCGGCCTTTCAACCCATCGCTAATTTCACATGGGATGGTGCATGCGGAAATGCTCCAGTACAATTTACCGATCTAAGCACTACTGCAGGAGGCATGCAAAGTTGGACCTGGAATTTTGGTGATGGTACCGGATCTAATCTACAAAATCCAACGCATACTTTCCCTGGAAGTGGTACCTATAACGTTTCATTAATCGTTGAAAATATTTATGGTTGTACAGATACGCTGGTTCTTCCAGTTGTAATCGCACCGTTACCCAATGCTTCATTTAGTACGGATACCGTTTGTGCTGGATCATTTATCAATTTTACAAATACAAGCACACCTCCTGGATCAGGATGGTCGTGGTCGTTTAGTAATGGAGGAACTTCCAATTCTCAAAATCCTTCTGTGATTTTAGGAGCACCAGGAACTTATACTGCAGTTTTAGTAGTTACCGATTCGGCGGGATGTACTGATACCGTTACTCAAAATGTTGTCGTTAATCCGCAGCCAATAGCAGCGTTTACAGTGAGTGGAAATAATTGTCAAGGTGCTCCCATAACTTTTAATAATACATCGAGCGGAGCAACTGGGTATACTTGGTTGTTTGGAGATGGGTCTACTTCTACATCACAAAACCCATCGCATACTTATGGAAATAATGGCTCCTATACAGCCACATTAATTGCAATGAATGCTTTTGGTTGTTATGATACAGTTCAACAAACAGTGCAAGTGAATGGCCCACCAGTAGCTACGGCTGGACCTGATGTAACAATTTGTATTGGTAGTAACGCCGTGCTTACAGCCAATGGTGGAGTATCTTTCAACTGGACACCCGGTGGAAGTACAAGTAATACTATTTCAGTTTCTCCTTCTACTAATACTTCTTATTCTGTAATTGTTACCGATGCAAATGGTTGTTCGGGTGTAGATACCGTTAGAGTTTTTGTAAATCCATTGCCCATTGCAACGGTGAGTCCTAATGTGAGTATTTGTCAAGGACAAAGTACAACATTAACAGCGAGCGGTGGTGTTTCGTATAGCTGGAATCCATCAGGAAGTGTTACTGGAACCATTACCGTTTCACCTGGATCTTCTACTACTTACGCAGTAAACGTAATTGATGCGAATGGATGTCAAGCTACGGCTTTCGTAAACGTAACTGTTAATCCTAATCCAGTTATCAGTTTACCCGCAGGTGTATTTATTTGTAGTGGAGTAAGTGCCACTTTAAATCCTGGAGCAACTGGAACTAGCTATTTATGGAGTAACGGAGCTACTACACCAACCATCAGTGTGAACACACAGGGTTCATATTCGGTAACCGTTACTAACGCTGCTGGATGTACGTCAATTGCATCTACACAAGTTACAGTAGGAGGACAAGTCATTAGTAATAATAATACCACCTCAATTTGTCAAGGGCAATCGGCGACATTAGATGCTGGTTTCGCAGGATCAACCTATGCGTGGAGTACAGGTTCTACTTCTCAAACAATTTCAGTGAATGCAGCAGGAGTGTATTCGGTAACCGTAACCGATGCGAGTGGATGTACTGGAACAATTGCCAATACCGTTCAGGTGAATCCGTTGCCACAGGCTGCATTTACGCCAAATGACGAATGTTTAAATGACTCCGTATTTTTCTTAGATGCATCTTCTGTAAATGGAGGAAGTATTACTTCATGGAGTTGGGATTTAGGAAATGGAAATATTTCTTTTGCTCAAAATCCCATCTTAGTGTATAATACTCCTGGTGCTTATAATGTTGTGCTTACCATCACTACTGACCAAGGTTGTACCTCTACGTTATCCGATACATTAAATATTTATCCAATGCCTGCCGCTGCGTTTAATTTTACGCAGGGATGTATTGGAACTAACATTCCTTTCATAGATCAATCAACTGTTGGATTTGGAAATATTGTGAATTGGACTTGGAATTTTGGAGATGGAACTTCATCTACGTCGCAAAATCCACAACATACTTACACTACAGCTGGAAATTACAATGTGTCGTTGGAAGTTTCTACGCCAGGTGGATGTAGAGCTACGATCAGTAGGGTCGTGCAAATTTTCCCACAACCTGTTTTGTCATTCACGTCAACACCTACTACCATTTGCTTGGGCGGATCAGTTACCTTAAATAATACAAGTACTTCCAGCAATGGAGTCATCAATAATTGGCAATGGAGTTTCGGAAATGGAACTACATCGAATCAATTGAGTCCAACCGTAAATTATACTACGGCTGGAAATTATACTATCACTTTAATTGGAACTACCACCCATGGTTGCTCTGATACGTTAACACAAGCGGTTACTATTAATGCATTGCCAACTGCAGATGCAGGTTCGAATCGTGCTATATGTGCCGGGACTTCCACCACATTAACAGCAACCGGAGGAGGAACCTATTCATGGTCACCTGGAGGATCAACAGTAAGCGCCATTACCGTTTCACCGATTACCAGTGGGATGTACTATGTTGTGGTGACTAACGCTAACGGATGTACGTCAAGAGATAGTGTACGAGTAAATATTAACGCGTTGCCAGTTGCAAATGCAGGGCCTGATAAATCTTTTTGTATTGGAAATAATACTACACTTACTGCAACAGGAGGAGGAACGTATTCTTGGAATCCAGGAGGTGCTACAACGCCAACTATTTCCGTTTCTCCAGCTTCAACTTTAAATTATATTGTTACTGTTACTGCAGCAAATGGTTGTACTCGAAACGATACTGCTCGTGTTGTAGTAAATCCTTTGCCAACAGCGAATGCAGGCCCTGATAAAACCATTTGTTTTGGAACCACAACATCATTGACTGCTTCAGGTGGAAGTACTTATTTATGGCAACATAATGGTGCAACAACCGCTACTGTTTATGTGAATCCATCTACCACCTCTTCGTATATAGTTACTGTTACCAGTTCAGCCGGTTGTTCTAGAAGAGATACTGTGCAAGTGAATACCAATCCAACACCATCTGTTGTTGGTACGAATGCATTTTTCTGTACAGGATTTAGCGCTACATTGGATGCAGGAAACCCTGGTATGACGTATTTATGGTCGCCAAGTGGAGATATTACTCAAACTGTTGGTGTGACTGATCCTGGTGTTTATTCTGTTGTTGTTACCAATGCTTTTGGTTGTCAAGGATCAGGTACCTTCAATGTAACCGAAGGTGGTACGGGTTTAAGTGCAACACCCATCAATGTGAATGCATGTCAAGGTGCAAATGTTTTATTAGATGCAGGAAATCCCGGAATGACTTATTTATGGTCAACAGGTTCTGCATCTCAAACGATAAATGTAAGCAGCACGGGTACTTATCAAGTAACCATTACCGATGTTGGTGGATGTTCGGCGTCGTTTACCAATAATGTTGCTGTGCATCCGTTACCTGCTGTGAACTTTACTACTAATCCAGCATGTTTAGGAGATGCAAACCTATTTGCAAACACATCATCCATCACAAGTGGAAATATTATCGGATGGCAGTGGAATATCAATGGAAATGCTTCCTCGATTGTTCAAAATCCATCTGTACTAATTCCAACTCCTGGAACGTATCCAGTAACTTTAGTAGCTACATCAGGATATGGTTGTATTGATTCACTAACGGGTAGCCTTACCGTAAATCCGTTACCTACAGCCGCTTTTAATGCGCCTGATGTTTGTGAAGGAAGTGCTACTCAATTAAACGATGTATCTTCAGTTGGAGGTGGTAGCATTACTACTTGGGCTTGGCAATTGGGTGATGGAACTACATCATCTTTGCAAAATCCACAGCATACGTATACCAACGAAGGCGTATATAATGTTACTTTGATTGTTTCGAGCGCCACAGGATGTAATGATACCATCTTACAGTCGATCACCATCGATCCTATGCCTGTTGCAGACTTCATAGCCAACGATGTTTGTGAGGGAGATTCGGTGCAATTCACAAATAATTCTCAGATATCGAACGGTTTCATCAGCGATATCAATTGGGATTTTGGAGATGGAAATACAAGTTCATTAAGCGATCCTGTCCATTATTATACTTCACCTGGTTCGTACACGGTAACTTTAAGTGTTGGATCAGATCAAGTATGTGAAGATATAATCGCAAAAACAATTGTTGTGAATCCAAAACCAACTGCCGACTTTATAGCCAATCCAGTTTGTAATGGAGCGCCTGTTCTTTTTGTAGATAACTCAACGGTTCCTTCAGGTGTTGTTAACGGTTGGTATTGGGAGTTTGGAGATGGATCATTTTCATCAACACAACAACCCAATCATCAATATGCAAATCCTGGAATCTATAATGTAAGTTTAGTAGCTAGCACTGACAAAGGATGTAGCGATACATTGAATCGTTCAACAACAATAAACGATATTCCTCGCGCTGGTTTTACAGTAGCCAATGCTTGTTTAGGAAGTGCAGTAGTGTTTAATGATACTACTTCTGGAGCGTCAGGAGCCATCACCAATTGGACATGGAATTTTGGAGATGGAAATACATCTTCTAGTCAAAATCCATCACATTTATATAGCTCAACGGGGTCCTATACTGTTAGTTTAATTGTTAGCAATGCAAATGGTTGTATCGATACAGTCAATAGAAGCGTCAATGTTTTCCCGGTGCCAACTGCAAATTTCTCTAGCAACGATGTATGTTTAAATGGAAGCACTAACTTCTTCGATCAATCACAAATTGTAGGCGGAGGAACGTTCCAATATGCTTGGGACTTTGGTGATAACACAACAGATACTTTAATGCATCCTCAGCATACTTATACTGCTGCAGGAACGTACAATGTAAATTTATCCATCACTACTCCTTATGGATGTACTGCAAATGTGATGCGCAGTATAACGGTTTATCCATTGCCGGTTCCTGATTTCACTGCTGGAAATGTATGTCTAAATTTCCCTGTGCAAATTATCGATAACTCAACAGTAAATCCAGGAAATTTGTCGGGATGGTCGTGGACATTAGGAAATAGTACAACAAGTACTGCACAAAATCCAACTGTGTTTTATCCTGCTGCCGGATTCTATACCATTACATTAGAAGCGACATCGAACCAAGGATGTAAAAATACCATTACTGATTCAGTAGAAGTGTATGCTGCACCAAGTCCGCAGCCAACAGCTGGAACAGGTTGTGTAGGCGATAACATTCCGTTTGCTGATACCAGTTCAGGTGCAAATAACAATATTGTAAATTGGGATTGGACTTTTGGTAACGGTACTACAGGAACGTTAGCGAATGAAAGCAGTACGTATACAAATGCGGGTACTTATGTAGCCACTTTAACAACTACCAATTCGAACGGTTGTAGAGCAACAGCCAATACCAATGTAATCATTAACGATTTACCTGTTGCAGGATTTACAGCCAACACTCCTTGTTTAAATAGTCCTGTTCAATTTAACAGTACTTCATTTGTTCCCGGTGGAACCATCACAGGTTATTCATGGAATTTTGGAGATGGAGTAGGTACTTCTAGTTCTGCGAATCCAACTTATGTGTACACACAAGAAGGAACTTATACCATTACATTAATTGTAACGAGTGATGATGGTTGTAACGATACCATCACAGGAACGGTACTCGTTAATCCATTACCGACAGCTTATTTTACTGAGATGAGTAATCCAGGTTGCGGACCTATCGTAGTGCCGTTTACTGATTCTTCATTTGTAAGTTCAGGAGGAGTAGTATCATGGGCATGGGATTTTGGTGATGGTGGAAGTTCATCATTACAAAATCCAACACATACTTATACAGCAAGTGGAAACTTCAATGTAACATTAACGGTTGTTTCTGATTCGGGTTGTACCAACACGGTAAGCATCAACAATGCAGTTACCGTTTATCCTGGGCCTGATGCCGAGTTTGAAGCAGATCCGGCATTGCAAAATATCTTAAATCCTAATTTCGATTTTATAAATCTTTCTTCAGGTGCATTAACTTACAACTGGACATTTGGAGATGGCGGAACATCTACTCAATTTGAGCCTACTTACACGTATCGCGATACCGGAAATTATTTAGTAACCTTATGGGTAGTGAATTCATACGGTTGTCCTGATTCCGTTTCACATTGGGTGCGCGTAGATCCAATTTTCAGCTGGTGGATTCCCAATGCCTTCACTCCAAATGGAGATGGTGTTAATGAAGGATTCAACATTCAAGGTGAATATATTGTTGATGTAGAGTTAAGCATCTTCAACCGTTGGGGTGCGCGTATCTTCCAAAGTGAAGGAAAGAGCAATCGCGCTTGGGATGGAAGCATCGAAGGCGAATCGCAATTAGCACAAGAAGGAACCTATGTTTATCAAGTAAAAGTGATTGACGTATGGGGTAAGCAACATGAAAAAGTAGGGCATGTGCATTTGGTGAGATAATTTTAAATTTTTTAGGTTACGAATTACGAATCAATACGAATGTACGAATTACGAATACGCGAAATCGCAAATACTCGAATTTGAAATTAAAAGCACTAAGGAAAGAAGATTAATCATAAAAAATCATAATCATCTTAATAAATCAGTGGCCAATCAAACATTGTTAGATACGATAAACAATATTTTTCGGCAAGAAGCCAGCAGCTATCTCAAATCAATCACCTCAACCCCTGGATATTTCTTCGTATCAAAAACAAACATGTTATCGGTGACGGCTGAATTAGGTGTGAATTTTACAATGGAGTAGGTAAGGATCGCACCGCTCTTTTCATAAATTTTTGCTTCTTTCACAAACTGACCCACTTTGTCGATGGACAAAAGAATTTTGAAATAATTTTTCTTGGTATCGTCAGGTGTTAATTCAATTTGTTGTACGGCGCCGCTCTTTTCTTTTTTATCTCCAATGTATTTTGTCTTGAATCCTTTTTCATACATGGTAAAAATATTGGTCGGACTAATTGCTCCTTCAACAGCTTTTGATTCGGAGATTTGTACTTCGTTCGATTCTTTTAAGAAGGTCCAAGTACTAGCGCCGTCGCTCATCACCGTTTGATTATTTAAAACAAACTGAAACTTGGGACCATTTAAAACGATGGTACCCGAAAAATTTTCTGAAGCTTTTGTTTTTTGATCCACCCGCGATAATTTAAAACTTGCGGATAAGGATTTATAAGATTTGTATTTCGCACTTACCGATTTTAATATGGCTGTCGATTTAGCATCGCCTTGAGCGAAGACCGAAGTGCTTATTAATAACGAGAACGCAAAGCAAGCGCTCAATAATTTAGATTTATTCATAGGTTTTGTAGGCTGTAAAGATAAAGTTTAGAAACTTAAACTCCCGAAGGTGATTTCAGGCTTTTCAATAACTGTTCCAAACTTGCCATATCCTTGCAACGAACTTCACGAGCTTTACTTCCTTCAAAAGGTCCTATAATGCCTGCAGCCTCAAGCTGATCCACAATTCTACCTGCTCTATTGTATCCTAATTTCAATCTTCTTTGTAATAAAGATGCAGAGCCTTGTTGGAATTGAACCACCATATGAGCCGCTTCATCGAATAAAGGATCAAAATCATCGGCACCCATATCGTTAGATCCACCCGAAGCTTCTCCTTCGCCCACATACTCAGGGAGTTGGTAGGCTTGTGAGTAGGCGCGCTGGTTTCCAATGAAGTTGGTAATCGCTTCAACTTCAGGGGTGTCAACAAAAGCACATTGCATTCGAACTAAATCGGAACCGGTAGATAATAACATATCCCCTCGACCAATTAATTGATCGGCGCCGCCCGTATCTAGAATAGTTCTTGAGTCGATTTTGGAAGTTACCCTAAAGGCTAATCGAGCCGGGAAGTTGGCTTTGATGGTACCCGTAATAATATTTACAGATGGACGCTGTGTTGCGATAATCAAATGAATTCCGATGGCACGAGCTAACTGTGCTAAACGAGCAATGGGTGTTTCAACTTCTTTACCTGCCGTCATAATTAAATCGGCAAACTCATCTACCACCAACACAATGTATGGTAAGAAACGATGTCCGTTATTCGGATTTAATTTTCTGGAAATAAACTTAACGTTGTATTCACGAATATTTCTTACTTGCGCTTCTTTCAATAATTCGTAGCGATCATCCATCTCAATACAAAGCGAGTTTAATGTATTCACTACTTTCTTCGTATCGGTGATAATCGCATCTTCATCACCCGGAAGTTTTGCTAAGAAATGTCGTTCGATGGTTTTGAAAAGTGTTAACTCCACTTTCTTTGGATCAACTAAAACGAATTTTACTTGAGCCGGATGTTTTTTGTAAAGTAGAGAAACTAGAATCGCATTTAATCCAACCGATTTTCCTTGTCCTGTAGCACCTGCCATCAACAAGTGAGGCATCTTAGCTAAATCGGCAATAAAGATTTCATTGGAGATGGTTTTTCCTAAAGCTATCGGCAAATCATAATCCGTGTTCTGGAATTTCTCAGAGCCGATTACAGAACGCATACTTACAATATCAGGATTCTGATTCGGCACTTCAATACCAATCGTTCCTTTTCCAGGAATAGGAGCGATGATACGAATTCCAAGTGCAGCTAAACTCAACGCGATATCATCTTCCAAATTTTTAATTTTCGAAATACGAATTCCCGCTTTCGGTACAATTTCAAAAAGAGTAACCGTAGGACCTACCGTCGCTTTTATTTTATCAATTTCAATCGCATAATGTCCGAGTGTTTCAATGATGCGTTTTTTGTTGGCTTCTAATTCTGCCATCAACTCATCACGACTCAACTGAGAACGACTGCTTGTATAATTTTCTAGTAAGTCGAGAGTAGGATGTTGGTATTGACTTAAATCTAATTTTGGATCGTATTCACCCAATTGCTCTACCAAATCTACGTCTTCTGCACTCGTCACAATTCCATCTCCCTGTAACAAATCATCCCCTTCTTTCAACGATTCAATTTCCAAGGTGAGATCATCATTCTTTACATCCAATTCCATTTCTGGAATGTCGGCATCTAACAAATGAATCTCAGGTTGAGGTGCAGAATTGACTGCGATTGGTGAAATCAATTCTGGAATTTCATCCCGATGCGAATAATCATCAGGCAATTCCAATTCCATATTATCATCACCTAAATCATCTTCAAAATCTTTTAATTTATTTCCAACAACGAAATCTTCTTCTTCAGAAATAAATGCATCTGCTTCCTCTTCCTTCTTTTTATTCCGAGATGGAATTTTAAAACTAAAATTGTAAACTGCCACTAAGAAAGAAAATCCGGTGAAGCCTATTAAGAATCCAGTTCCAATTTTTCCGATAGAAAGATTTAACCAGGTGTTTATTTGGTAACCAATTCCTCCTCCTAAAAAGAGTAAGTCGGGTTTGCTGCTAAACAAAAAGGAAAGAGCAGGAGGGAAGAATAATAAACAGAATAAACTGTAGCGAAAAGTTTTCTTGATCGGCAATAACGATGCTTGAAATAATATTTTGAATCCAGTGATGAAGGAAAGCAATACAAATGCATAGGCAGCCAATCCAAACCAGTTGTACATAAATTGATGCGACACGATGGCGCCAATCTTCCCTAACCAATTCTCCACTTGCTTATCGGAGAAACGAATGAGATCGAACCATGATCCCGTCACTAAACTCTGATCATTTTTCCATGTGAAAAAATAAGAGGTGAATGCAATCAAAGAATAAACGGAAACGAGCAATAAAAAAAGTCCGAAAATTTTATGTGTTCTTTCGTTCGTCAAAAACAACTTTACATTATTTGGTTCATCAGCAACTACTTTTTCTTTGCGCTGACGAACTTTCTTTTGTGGCTTCTCAGCAACCAATTCTTCTTCCATCTCCGCATCGTCTTGAACGATCGGTGCTTTTATTCTATTTCCCTTTCCAGCCATGTCAATTGGTTTATCGGTTAAAAGTACCGAGATTTCTCTCGTGTTTAACACTGTATGCCGTATGCTTATTGAACATACAAATGTGTAAAACTGAACGAAGATTTTACTAGGATTATTGGAAGTGAAATCAAATATTCTAAAATTTTGATTAAATTGGTGCTTATGAATGATGTGATTACTCCCGAAAAACAAGAAATCCTCGATAAATTAAAGGAATTTTACCCCATGTTGGAGCCCGAATTGATGCGTGAAATAGCAGTTAACTCTATTATTCGTGAATTTTCCTCAGGAGAAATATTGATGAAGCCCGGACAATTTTTTAAGTCTACCATGCTGATAACCAAGGGTAGAGTAAAAGTTTATAAAGAGGGTGATCAAGGAAGTGAGTTCTTTATGTACTACTTAGAACCCGGAAATGCATGTGCTTTGTCGATGATTTGCGCAGCCCGACAAGAACAGAGTGAGCTCTTAGCCAAAACAATAGAGCCTACAGAGGTGATCTTAGTTCCGATCGCCATCATGGATAATTTGATGGCGAATTATAAAACATGGTACTACTTTGTTCTCGAAAGTTACCGTAATCGCTTCGAGGAATTGTTGAATTTGATTGATCATACGGTTTTTAAAGGATTAGATGAGCGACTTGAATTTTATTTGAAGAAACAGAGATATGCTTTTAAGTCGGACGAATTGAAAATTACACATGAAGAAATAGCAAATGACTTAGGCACTTCACGAGTTGTCATTTCCCGATTGCTTAAAAGTATGGAGCAAGCCGGAAAGTTGAAACTCAACCGTAATGCCATCGACTTAAAAAATATGTCTGTGTAATGAATGTTACCGATTATCTTGATTTGATGCCCCATCTTTGCACCAGTTAAAAACGATATGTTAATACTAATTGGTTACCTCGCTTCGGCATTAATTGGAATTTCACTGGGATTGATCGGTGGCGGAGGTAGTATCCTCACCGTTCCTGTGTTGGTTTATTTATTTCATCAAGATGCCGTATTGTCCACATCGTATTCATTATTTATAGTAGGAACAACCGCTTTAGTAGGTGCTATTCCAAAATTTAGAGAAGGAATGATCGATATGAAAACTGCTGTCATTTTTGGAATTCCATCCTTGATTGCCGTTTATTTAACTCGTTTATTGTTAGTCCCAGCCATTCCGGAAGTTGTATTTACAGTTTCTGGATTTATCGTAACCAAGTCAATATTTATGTTGCTTCTTTTTGCGGTGCTGATGGTTATTGCCGCATATTCTATGATTAGAAGCAATGGATTAAATAAAGTTTCTGTTTCGAAAAGTGAAAGGACTTATAATTATCCAATCATTATTTTGGAAGGATTGTTTGTAGGCACCTTAACTGGAATGGTAGGAGCAGGAGGAGGATTTTTAATTATTCCAGCCCTCGTCTTATTAAGTGGCTTGCCCATGAAAGAAGCGGTTGGAACCTCTTTGTTAATCATTGCTGTAAAATCATTGATTGGATTTACTGGTGATTTTGGACATTATGACTTAAATTGGGTGCTTCTTCTCTCTGTGACAGGTATAGCAGTCATTGGAATCTTTATTGGAAATGCCTTGTCCAAAAAGTTTGATGGTGCAAAATTGAAAAAGGGATTTGGATGGTTTGTTCTGATCACCGGAATTTACATCATAATTAAAGAACTTTGGTTAAAATAAAATAGCATTGAAAACGATTACATAAAATAGAAATGAAAATAGAACAAATTTATACTGGATGTTTAGCACAAGGTGCATATTTCATCCAATCTGAGAATGAAGCAGTGGTAATTGATCCATTGCGTGAGGTGCAACCTTATTTGGATCGCGCAGAGAAAGAAGGAGTAAAAATTAAATACGTTTTTGAAACGCATTTTCATGCCGATTTCGTTTCGGGGCATGTGGATTTGGCCAATGCAACTGGAGCAAGTATTGTTTTTGGTCCGAATGCAAAGACGAATTTTACTTCGCATGTAGCTGCCGATGGCGAGGAATTTAAATTAGGGAAATTGCGATTTAAAGTACTACATACTCCTGGACATACCATGGAATCGACTTGTTATTTGTTGATGGATGAACATGGAAAAGAAGTGGCACTCTTCACAGGAGATACTTTATTTATTGGTGATGTTGGTCGACCTGACCTTGCTCAAAAATCAGATGTTACGCAAGATGATTTAGCCGGAATGTTATACGATTCATTGCGTAACAAAGTAATGACCTTGCCAAATGATGTGCTCGTTTACCCAGCGCACGGTGCGGGTTCTGCTTGCGGAAAAAACATGAGCAAGGAAACCTATGATACGCTCGGTCATCAGAAAGAAGTGAATTATGCGTTACGTGTAAACATGACGAAGGCTGAATTTATTAAAGAAGTAACGGATGGATTAATGCCGCCACCTGCTTATTTTCCGCAGAATGTAATGATGAATAAAGAAGGTTATGAAAGCATTTCCAATGTAATGAAACGGAGCAATCAAGGATTAACTCCTAAAGCTTTCGAGACAGCTGCTAATGAAACAGGAGCCTTGTTATTGGATACTCGAGATCCTCAAATTTTCGCAAAAGCATTTGTTCCGAACTCCATTAATATTGGAATTGATGGTGGATTTGCTCCTTGGGTAGGAGCATTAATACCTGATGTGAAGCAAGAATTGCTAATCATCGCTGATGAAGGTCGCGAAGAAGAAGTAATCACGCGTTTAGCTCGTGTAGGTTATGACAATGCCTTAGGATATTTAGCGGGCGGAGTTGATGCATGGAAAAATGCAGGAAAAGAAATTGATACCATCACTTCCATTTCTGCAGATGAGTTAGCGGAGATTCTTTCTAAAAACGATAAAGCAAAAGTGGTTGATGTCAGAAAGCACGGCGAATATGTATCTGAACATATCAACGGTGTTACACATGCTCCACTTGATTTTGTGAATGATGCAATGCCTGCAATCTCCAAAGATGAACCTGTTTACATTCATTGCGCAGGTGGATATCGTTCCATGATTTTTACTTCAATTCTAAGAGCGAGAGGTTACCATAATTTAATTGATATTAAAGGCGGGTATAATGCGATAAAAAGTACAGTTAAATTTGATTTAACAGATTATGTTTGCCCGTCTACATTAACAAAGTAAAATAGTGGTTATTATTAGCCCGTTGCAATTCCATTTGCAACGGGATTTTTTTTTGGGATATAAATTTATTTCCTAATAATGATTTTTTTTAACACAAGAGAAACAAGAGAGCACTAAAGAACACAAAGAGACTCAAGTTAACTAAGGTGACCTCTAGTGCCCTCGTATGTTTGTTTTCTTAAATAAAATCAAGAATTTTAATGTTCTTAAATAGGTGAGGAGTGGGAGACGATTAGTGCCTAAACAACCGCAAAG
>JANOAX010000208.1:0-19051 GCA_031411335.1 Bacteroidota bacterium | reverse complement strand
ACGATCAAGCACCTTGCAATCGATATCTTTATGAAGATGCTTTAATGAGTAAAACAACAACAGCGAAAAATGCGGCGGCCGAAATGAGTACGAGAGAAGAAGCGGATGAATATAAAGTAGCGGTCATTGCACGTTATACAGTTGATGAATACGATATCGAAATACTAAGTGCTAAAGAATCGGATGGATTGGAACGATGGTTGAATGATCATGGATACAAAATTCCAGAGGGAGCTAAAGAAGTACTTGAACCTTACATCAAAAGCAATATGAAATTTTTTGTAGTGAAAGTGAATTTAGAAGAACAACAACGATTAGGAAATCAACTTTTGCGTCCCATACAAATTAGTTTTAACTCGCCTAAATTTATGTTGCCTATTCGATTAGGCATGGCAAATGGAGAAGGCAATCAAGACATGATTATCTATGCATTCTCTCAAAAAGGACGAGTAGAAACTACCAATTATCGTACGGTGCAAATGCCTACCGATCGAAACGTTCCAACGTTTGTGAAAGATTATTTCGGACAATTTTATACATCTCTTTATAAAGAAAATATTCGTAAAGAAGGGTACAACAATGTGTATTTAGAATATGCGTGGGACCTCAGCGGACAAAATCAAGTGAAGTGTGATCCTTGTCCCAGTGCTCCACCTTTATATGCAGAAATTGCTGAATCAGGTGTGAATTGGTTACAGACCAACCGGGGAAACGGATATACGGGACAGTTATACTTCACTCGACTTCACGTTACCTATAACCGAAACGATTTTCCACAAGACTTACTTTTTCAAGAGACGAGCAACCGAGCGCAATTTCAATGTAGGTATATATTAAATCATCCTGCACCATACGTAGAAAACTGTGCGGAGTGGGCGAACTATCAAGATGAAAAAATTCAAAGTAGAAGAAAAGAACTTCGTGAGTTAGCTTCACTCACCGGATGGGATGTACGAAGGTATCGCGACTACCCAAATTATTTCCAAGGGTACAGAGCGCCACAACCTCCCGATCAAAGAACAGGCTGGATCGAAGAACCTACCATTCCCAATAACAAACTCATTTCACCGAAACCAAAAACAATGAGTACTTCTCCTGACAAAATAGAAACTGCACAAATCAATCCAATTGAAATTTCGGATACCCTTGCTCCCATTTCACAAGCTGCATTTATAATAGATGAAGAAAAGGAATCGAAAAGAGAAGAAACAAAAATTCCTTTTGCGATGATTGCACTCACTGCTATCACAGGATTGTTTTTGATACATCGGATAAAATCATAGCGTAGTTTTCTAATTAGCTTAGGATTCAGACTTCAAATCCCCTCAATGTTGAGGGGATTTTTTTATTCTTTTACAATACTTTTCTTGTACCCCATTCTCACTTGCAATAAATACATCCCAGAATTACATTTTCAAATTCAGGCTAATTTTCAAACTGATTCATCGAATTATTATGCTAAATTGATATGAGCTAATTTCAATCACTATCACTCAGCAAAATACATACTTAAGTACAATTATTTTTCTCACAATTTACTCAGCTTAATTTGCACTACCTGTTTGGGCAGCGTCACATTGAGTAAATACATTCCACTTTCAAACGAAGTTAAATTAATAGATGACGTCCGCCCTTTTAATTCACCTCGTTGTATTACCTGCCCTTGTAGGGAATAAATGGTGTAAGCAAAACCTTCTTTTGGCAATGTCTCATTCTTTATATTAACTGTAAAAAGCCCTGTGGAAGGATTAGGAAAAGCCTGTATGGGTATATCATCTTTCACTTCACCTAGCCCTACTGAAAGTGTATCGCATATACTTCCTGCAAGCGGGCCAAGTGCCAAATTCACATCGTTGGGAAGTGCTCCATAAGTTCTAAATCCATTCAAGTATTGGCTAAGCCCAACGTAATTACATGTTAAACCAAAACTATCAGGTTCGTTAATTACACTTAAGTGCGTATTTACTGGAGAGTATGCGGAATCGGAATAAGGATAACAATAGATACTGTCTAAACACCACCAATTAGAACGATAAATTTTTCCATTAGGAGCTAAGCGAATAGCAGAAACTGAATAACTTAACGAGTCAATGGAGTCTACAACTATTTTGTTTAGATAAGCATTTGGATTTAATAAATCGATTTGAAATAAATATTGATCACCAATGGTTGTAACGTATAAAAATCGATTGTTGGGGCTTATGGCTCCATCCCAAAAACTAAAGGGTGGGTTTCCTGTTCCATTGTAAATTACTACATGATTATTTAACATACCTGTACACCTATTAAAAGAAAATTTCTCAATAGACATGGATGAATTACATAAGCCAACTATAACATTTCCATCCTTTGATGGAATTAATCGATAAAAACTCTCGTTTAAATTAAGTCCAATATTTTGAGTACTAATTGTACTCATACCCTGCGGGGTCAATAATATTTTATAAATAATATTATTGTTAAAAAACCACTTCTTATATAAAATCCACCAATCACGACCATTTCCATGTCTTATCGCAGTAATTCCATCACAAATATTTCCCGTATCAATTATTGTGTTTTTATCAAACACCTTTCCCAAGCCATTATTATAGGTAAGGTCCACTTTAGAATATGAAATTTTTGTCCCTGAAGTCGCCATACTGGCGATCACCACGAATTTATTTACACTATCGGGCCAAGGTAAAATGAGAATTTCGCGGTACCAACTTATAGTTGCTATTGAATCGCCATTTTCCATTTTTGTATGTTGCTTATTAAATACGCGACCTTTATTGAGCAACAATGGTGTCTGATACAATTCAAGGTCTGGCGCTACAACATAGAACAATAAATTACCTAAGGAATCACTTATATTGGCAGATGATCCTCTTGAATTTACAGATGCTTTGTATATCGAATCAACTCCTTGATTATTAAACTTAATAGCACAACTATCTCCAAATATCCAATTGTAATTGGTAAACTGTGCTTGTAAGTTTAGAAAACTTGAACACAATGTGCATAATAAAATTAATCTCTTCATGGCAGTTTATACACCTTTATGCAATTACCATACTTGGCACTACTAAAAATACAGCTTTTGATTACAACAATCTTATTTTTTCTTACCAAATATTCACTCGCAAACTATCGGGACGCCACATAGCATCACCCTCTTTAATATTGAATGCTTTGTAGAATTCGGGTATGTTAGCCAATGGACCATTGATGCGCAAGAAATTAGGAGCATGTACATCCGTCATGATGCGAAGTGCTAATGTTTCGTCGCGCATGTGTCCAAGCCAGCTTAATGCATAGCCAAGGAAGAAACGTTGATCGGGTGTTAAACCATTAATCAACTTGCCAGATTTGTATTGTTCGGTTTTTTGGAATGCAGTATATCCAAGAAGAACACCACCTAAATCAGCGATGTTTTCGCCTTGTGTTGCATCACCATTCACAGTTAAACTATCTAACACTTTGAATTCATCGAATTGTCGAACGATCATCTTAGCACGTTTTGTAAATTCTGTTTCATCAGAAGGTGTCCACCAGTTTCTCAAGTTTCCTTTCTCATCAAATTGTCGACCTTGATCATCGAATCCATGCGTTAACTCATGTCCGATCGTTGAAGCACCTGCATAGCCGTAGATGATGGCATCATCAGCTAATGAATCTTCTAAACCTGGAATAATAAAAATAGCAGCAGGAAGCACGATTTCATTGTTGGATGGATTATAATAAGCATTGTATGTTTGAGGAGTCATGTCCCACTCGGTACGATCAACTGGCTTTCCTAGTTTTGACACTTGGAAATTATGAGACCAAACATTACTACGCAATACATTCATCACATAACTGGAACGATCAATACTTAATGCGCTATAATCCTTCCATTGATCAGGATATGCCACTTTTACGGTGATGGAATTCAGTTTAACGATGGCTTTCGCTTTTGTTGAATCGGTCATCCATGTTAGCTTTCCGATGCGTTCACGATATGCTTCAATAATATTATCAGTTAAATCCTTGTATCGTTTTTTGAATGTTGGCGAAACATATTTTTCAACATATAACTGTCCCAACAAATCACCAATTGAAGTTTCTTCTTGATTTAACACTCGCTTCCAACGTGGACGTTTTGCTTTTACTCCATTCAAAATAGTTCCATAAAACTTGAAATTCTGATTTTCGAAAGGAGAGCTTACATAATCGGCAAATCCATTGATTAAATTCCAACGCAAGTATACTTTCCAATCATCAATACTATTTGCCTTTAAACTTTTCTCCACTTCCTTAAAAAACTCAGGCTGACCAACGATGATCGAATCAATGCCTTTAACATTCATTCCTTCGAACATCAACTGCCAATCGATAGAAGGTGTTAACGACTTCAATCCATTAAACTGCATTTTATTATAATTCAGATATGGATCACGTAAGTCTTCTAACTTACGAGATGATTTCGCCAATGCCTTTTCCATTCTTACTACAGTAGCTGCATTTACTTTTGCCTTGATGCTATCATCGCCCATCAACATAAACATCGCTTTCAAATGATTGTCGTATTCCATTCGAATAGTAACGGTACGCGCATCTGAATTAAAATAATAGTCACGATCAGGCAAACCAATTCCGCCTTGATACAAATGCAAAGCTTGTTGCTCGGAACGCATTTCATCTTGAAATATATACGCCGAATACAATGGACTTACTCCATATGTTTGAAGTTTAGCAATCACCTTTACCAAACTTGGCAGATCTGTAATTTGATCGATGGATGAAAACTCATTTTTCAACGGATCCAATCCTTGCTTGTCGATACTAACGGTATCCATCCCCGCAAAATAGAAATCCCCAATTTTTTGCTGGCTGCTTCCTTTTTCGGAAGTTGCTTTGGAAGCTTCTTCGCTTACTTTTAGCATGCGATTATTGGTTTCCTCTTGAACAAGTGTCCAGATGCCCCAAGATTTTTCAGCTTCAGGAATGGGATTATTTTTTAACCAAGTTCCGCAGGCGTATTTAAAAAAATCGTCGCCTGGATTTAATGTGGTGTCCATATTTTCTACTAAAGGATCTTTAGCAGGTGCAGTGGGTGCAGGGCCTTTGCAAGAAGCTATGCATAGACTTACCGATGCAAGCAATAGAAATTTAATATTTTTCATAAGATGATTTAGGGAATCAAAGGTAATTAATAGAATTACTTAAGCAAATATTCCATCGCTTTGTTTTTCTCTTTCATAGGAGGGTAACATGATTTTTCTCGACAAACAAAATATTGAGTAGCATCTTTGTCAAATCGACTATTAAAGATGGAAATACTAGAATCTATTTGTGTTCCTGCAATGATGGTGAGAGGTAAATACTCATTTAGAATTGATTGCAATGCCATTTTACTTTTTGGTCCGGTGATGGCCAACTCTGTTCCTCTTTCCAATTCCAAAAACACGCGCGCCCATCGACTGTACCATGCTGTTCCCTTTTCTACATCGGGCTTCATCACTTGCAACATTTTACGACAACGATTTTCTAGAGACGAATCGCCATTTATTCTAGACAAACGCAATAGATTATGCGACATCACTGCATTAGAGGAAGGAATCACATTATCCTGCACCTCTTGTTTTCGAGCAATCAACGACTCCGATTCAGCCGAAGTAAACCAAAAGATAGGCGAAGTATCACTGGAAAATTCCTTCAACACTGTTTGGGCTAAATCATCGACCAAACTCAAATAATGAATTTCCATTGTACATGAAAAAAGCGAAAGAAAAGCTTCCATCACGAATGCATAATCCTCCAGAAACCCTGGGATCGTGACCAAAACTTCATCGCCCTTGATCTTTGCAGCATGAAAGAGGTGTTGATCCTTCAAGAAATTCTTCTCAATAAACTCAGCACATTTTCTTGCCACCTCTAAATAATGCGGATCTCCCAAAGCGGTATACGCATCTAAATAACCAGACAGCATCATGGCATTCCAAGAACACAATATTTTATCATCGAGACCCGGAGAGACGCGCTTACTGCGGGCATCAAACATTTTTCGTCTAATACTTTCAATTTTTGCAGCAAATTCATCTTCCTTCAAGGTATACTTTTCCAAAATACCAGAAAGTGATTCTGGACGCAACGGAATGTATAAATCGTGTTCCCAATATCCTTTTTCATTCAACGAAAAATAATCGATGGCTAAAGGTGCATCTTCCAAAAGTAATTGATTCACTTCGTCTATTATCCAGCAATAAAATTTTCCTTCTACTCCTTCGGTATCGGCATCCAACGCTGAATAAAATGCACCTTGTTCACTCATCAACTCTCGCTCAACAAACGCTAATGTTTGCACTAATACGTCTTTATACAAAAGGTTTTTACTTTCTTTAAATCCATCTGCATACAGCGAAACCAACAATGCATTATCATACAACATCTTTTCAAAATGTGGAACTTTCCAAACCATGTCGGTACTGTAACGAGCAAATCCTCCACCGAGCTGATCATATATTCCACCACACGCCATCTTCGTTAACGTAAGATGAACATGGCTACTTGTACTTTCATTCTTCTCTGCAAAAGTGGTTGCTAATAAATAACGGTAGCCATCGGGCAATGGAAACTTAGGTGCGCGAAGAGGTCCACCTTCTTCGTGATCCCATTGCTTCGACCAACGACTTACTAATTCAGTATGATCAGGAAAACTTCGATCCGCATCGTCCACTGAAAGTTGGAGTGTGCTCATCTTCTTCATTCCATCCATCAACTCATTGGCATATTCATCACACTTTGCTGGGTCATTTCTAAAAAATGCAGCAAGCTGTAACAAAACTTGACGCCATTGCTCTTTTGGAAAATAAGTCCCACCATAAATGGGACGTTGATCTGGAAGCGCAATCACATTGAGTGGCCACCCTCCTCTTCCCGTCATCATTTGCACGGCATCCATATACACTTGATCGATATCGGGACGCTCTTCGCGATCGATTTTAATGCATACAAAAGACTTATTCATTACTGTGGCGATCTCCTCATCTTCAAAACTCTCATGTTCCATCACATGACACCAATGACAAGCTGAATACCCAATGCTGATGATCAGTAATTTATTTTCATCGCGTGCTTTTTGCAATGTTTTCTCCGACCAAGCATACCATTGCACCGGATTATAGGCATGCTGCAAAAGATACGGCGAGGTAGCATGAATTAATTCATTCGGTGTTTTCATCATTTGCTATTATGAAAATAAAGATTAAAGATCCTTCTTCTTATTCCAAAGAAACATAAATCCAACACCTAAAATAATCGCTACTGAAAAAACAATATTGGTCAATAAAGTATGTTTATCCTGAGTGGTAAGATCACCACCTCCTCTCTTTAACTTATAAATAAAGTAGGACAATACACTTCCTCCACCAACGCTGGCAAGGACAATAATTACACGACGTGTGGGAGACATTTTTTATATTTTAGTAGCTGAAAGCTATTTTTAATTAAATTCAATTCACGATTAGCAAATAATAATTCTTCTTTCCTTTTTGCACCAATAAATATTTATTCTGCAAAAGTCCTTCGGTATTTTGCGTTGCATTTACATCCGTTAACTTTTGTTTATTGATACTTACACCGCCACCTTGAATTAATTTACGGGCTTCTCCGCGCGAAGGAAACACATTGGCTTTATCGGACAACAACTCAATCACTGAAATTCCAGCTGCTAATTCATCACGAGAAATTTGCATTTGAGGAACGCCTTCAAATACACTCAACAAAGTTTCTTCGTCGAGTTTACTCAATGCTTCAGTAGGTGCATTTCCAAACAAAATTTCGGATGCTTCTACTGCTGCATTATAATCATTTTCACTGTGTACTCGAATCGTTACTTCCTTTGCAATTGCTTTTTGAAGCAAACGTTGATTAGGAGCGATATCATGTTCTGTTTCCAATGCGAGAACTTCTTCTTGTGATTTAGTTGTAAAAATTCGAATGTAATTTTTACTGTCTTCATCGGAACTATTCAACCAAAACTGAAAAAACTTATACGGACTAGTTTTCTTCGGATCGAGCCAAATATTTCCACTTTCTGTTTTTCCGAATTTAGTTCCGTCCGCTTTTTTGATGAGCGGAGTTGTTAAAGCAAATGCTTCACCACCTTCCATTCTACGAATAAGTTCAGTCCCTGTTGTAATATTTCCCCATTGGTCGGAGCCGCCCATTTGCAATTTCAAACCTTGATGTTTCCACAAATAATAAAAATCGTAACCTTGCACCAATTGATAACTAAACTCTGTAAAGGATAGTCCAGATTCCAAGCGCGATTTTACGCTATCCTTCGCCATCATATAATTTACGGTAATGTGTTTACCCACATCACGAATAAAATCCAGAAAATTAAAATTCTTGAACCAATCATAATTATTGACAATACTTGCTTGCGTTGGTCCAGCAGTAAAATCCAAAAACTTTTCCAATTGCTTTTTCTGTCCTTGCAAATTTGCATTCAAGATTTCTTCACTCAATAAATTTCGCTCTGCAGACTTCCCTGAAGGATCGCCCACCATTCCAGTTGCTCCACCTACAAGCGCTACAGGTTGGTGACCGCAGCGTTGAAAATGCAACAAGATCATTACTTGCACTAAATTTCCAACACCCAATGAATCAGAAGTTGGATCGAAGCCGATATACCCTTTCACCGGACCTTTCTTCAAAAGTTCATCGGTGCCGGGCATCATATCTTGCAACATGCCGCGCCATTTAAGTTCTTCAATAAAATTCAATGCAGGAGTACTCATAAGAAGGGAATTCGAATTAGGATTAAGAATTGACTGCAAATTTACTAATTCGTGAGGAGGTAGCCGTCTTCAAGATCTATACACTTCTATTCAAGTTTTAACCCCTTGAGTCTTGATTTTCAAATCCATGCAGAGAGAGGCTCCATTCCATTATCTTCGCCACATGATTTTAGTGACCGGCGGCACCGGAATGATAGGTTCTCGACTCCTTTACGATTTGTTAAAGGCAGGTCATCAAGTACGTGCTTTAAAACGTAAAAGTTCTTCCATTCATCTCTTTGAAAAATACACAAAGAATGAAATTGAGTTGAGACAAAGAGTGACTTGGGTAGATGGAGACTTACTTGAAATTGATAGTTTAGATTCCATTTGCGAAGGCATAGAAACTGTTTTTCATTCGGGTGCTATGATCTCCTTTATTCCAGCAGAAGCAAAGCACATAGAAAAAGTGAATATGGAAGGGACAGCGAATCTTGTAAACATATGCACGCAGCTTCCCAACTTTAAATTTTTCGGACATGTTAGTTCGGTGGCAACTTTGGGTAGAATTTCGGGAGAGCAAAAAATTGACGAGAACACACATTGGGATCCTAACTCACATCCTTCCAACTATGCGATTAGTAAATATGGTGCAGAGCGAGAAGTATGGCGGGGCATAGCAGAAGGATTACCAGCTGTGATTGTAAATCCGAGTATTGTTTTAGGTCCGGGTGATTTTACAAAAGGAAGTTCCGCATTATTCGGAAAAATAAAACGAGGATTTCCATTTTACACAGAGGGTGTAAGTGGATTTGTAGATGTGAGAGATGTGAGTGATGCGCTTCTCTTTCTATGGAAGAAAGAAGTTACTGGAGAACGATTTATTTTGAGCGCGGCTGATTTAAGTTTCAAAACTCTTTTTGACAAGATGGCATTAGCATTGAAAGTTAAAAAACCATCTATAAAAATTCATTCGTGGATGGCATCTTTAGCATGGCCGCTTTTTTATGTAGTATCTCAATTAACAGGCAAAGCACCTTTTATTACCAGAGAAACGGCAAAGTCGGCGAGAAGTAAATATTATTATTCGTCGGAGAAAATTAAGAAATTGGGATTTGAGTTTCGGACGATTGATGAATGCGTTGAGTACACAGTTGGGTTTGTAAAATGAAAAAGCTTGAAAGTATAACTATGATTGATGGGCCACTGATTTATTATGATGGTTATGATTTTTTATGATTAACTGCAGTACCATAAAGTGTTATCCATTGAACACAGATGACGCAGATTATGCGGATAAAATCGGATTATTTCAATAGATGAAATAGATCATTTTTGAACACTAAACTTTGCTCCTACCTTCTGCAAGATAATCATTTTCAAATTTTCAAATCAGATAATTTTCAAATTATTTCTTCAATCCCGCATCATACTTCACAAAAAGATTGAGCCATACCGCTCTTGCTGTTCGGAAAGTGAATGGGGCGAGTGCGATTAAGACTAACGTATTTGCAATGATAAAAGTGAGTGTGTCGAATTCGGAAAATAGCACCCAATAAAATAAAAATACGGCTACAGAGACAGCGATGGTGAATGCATAACTCACATACATGGCGCCGTAATAATAGCCAGGCTCAGGTTCGAAATTGAGTCCGCAGTGGGTGCAATGAGAATACATCTTCGACATATTCTTCAAATGATAAGGATTACGATCCTTGAATAAATCGCCTTCCAAACACTGTGGACATTTATGCTGAAATGAACTGGTAATTTTGGTGATTAATTTCATTATCTAGGCTGCAAAGGTCGTGAAATATCCTAGATATTAATTGAAATAAAACCTGATATTAATTATGTTTTGATCTACAAAGCAAGTAAAAATTACTTCACTAAAACCCATGCATTCTTCTCAAACTCAACTTTAATAGAATTGAGTTCGGCTTGCACTTTAGACAAACTATTCGAAGAGTAAAGACTCACGATATACAAGCCTTGATCGTTTTGACCAATGATGCTTGCATCGAATCCTAATAAATCGGCTTCTGCTATTAAATTCTTAGCATTTTCCTCTAAGCGAAAACATCCTCCTACCACATAAAATGAACGTGTAGAACTTTCTTTAGTTTCAGCCACTGCTTCCACTTCTTTCACCACAGGAGCAACATGTGTAGAATCAACAGGAGTCAATTCTGCTTCTTGAACTGGCATCACTTCTGGATTCGAATCAACAACTACTGGTAAAACATTTTCTTCGTCAATTGGAAGATTTTCAAAAGGAGCAACTTGCGAATCATTCACTCCTGAATATTTTACTTCGGGACTTTGATAAATTTCGTTGAGTGGAAGAATTTGCGCTAATCCGGTATTTAATGTTTGAATAACTTTTGGATTGAAAACAAGCAAAGCAAAAACGGCTGCTGCTGGAATCAACTCCAACAAACGCCATGCTTGCCATGATTTCTTTTCACCAGCTACCTTTAACGTCTTCACTTTTGCACCAGCATCTCTTTTAATGGCAGGTGAATGAATTGTTGTTAAACCAAACGCATCGAGGGAATAATTCTCCGTTGTATCCGGTTCAAATTGAATTCGACTTTCACTATCGAAATTCATCGCTCCAATTTTTTCAAATTGAACTGATTCATCCGATTGCAAGCGGGAAATCACATCTTCAACAAAATACTTGATTTTAGTTACTGCGTCACCGTAAGTAATTCCTTCGCGGCGAGAAATATAATTTGCTAAAAGTCCATCGTTGGTACGCAAACTCGCATTAAATGCAATTCGGCGAACGGGAGGATTAAAAGTATGCTGAGCTGGATTTAAAAATGCAGAACGACTATTGGCCACGAATCCACCCAAGCCAGGAATGATTACACAATCACTGACATACAATAACTCACTGATATATAGAGGAATACGCAATTTTTATCTTCTGAAGGTGCTAAGATAGTACAATGAAGATGGAAAGTCAAATCGACTTGGCAAAGACCATCAAAATCAAGGTAAAAAGATAATTCTAGTTATTTGGGGTAAAATCTAAATCACAGAAAATAATCACGGAGAAATGTACTGTTGCGCTCTTTGTAAATCTTCGGGAGTATCTACGGCAATGGTTTCAAATTCAGTAATACGTGTTCGAATTTTAAAACCATGTTCGAGCCAACGGAGTTGCTCTAATGATTCAATTTTTTCCAACACCCCTTGCTGCAATTGTGTTAAGCGAGGCAAGATGGAAGCTTGGTAGCCATAAATACCGATATGCTTATAATAATTATGCTGCGGAAGCCAATGTTCCGTTTTAAAATTCTTCATAAATGGAATGGGTTGACGCGAAAAATAAAGAGCATCACCATTGGTTGCCATCACCACCTTTGGAATATTTTCATTGATCAACTCATCGTGCGAACGAATGATTTTAACCAACGTAGCGATATCTACATTTTCCTCTAATAAAGCGCCGGCTAACAAATCAATTTGTCCGGGCTGAATGAAAGGCTCATCGCCCTGAATATTTATTACTGCATCAAACGACTCATCCAACTTCGACAACGCTTCTGCACAACGATCGGTTCCTGAAGGATGATCGGTACGGGTGAGGATTACATCTCCGCCAAAACTTCTAACGGTTTCGGCTATACGATTATCGTCGGTAGCCACGACCACTCTTTGCAATGAAGTTGATTTCTTGGCTTGCTCATAAACTCTTTCAATCATCGTTTTGCCAGCAATTAGGGCAAGCGGTTTCCCTGGAAAGCGAGTTGAATCGTAACGTGCAGGAATAATTCCAACAATCTTCTTCATATACTATTTAACTTTTGTTCCGCGGTATAAGTGAATAATGCCTTTCAATACACGTGGTTTCGTTTCACCACTCAATGTAATTTCATTCACTTTGCACACATAAAAATATACACCTTCAGGACTTTCCTCTCCGTCGTTGTTACGCTTTCCATTCCAACCAATATCTGGATCCGTTGTTTCAAAAATCATATCTCCCCAACGATTAAATATTTGCATATCGACATCCTTTACATCACGATACGGAAGAATAGGATGATAAACATCGTTAATTGAATTTCCATCAGGAGTAAAAATATTAGGCAATACATAGTCAGGACAACTTTCCGTAC
The DNA here is from genome assembly GCA_031411335.1 of Bacteroidota bacterium. Taxonomy (GTDB): domain Bacteria; phylum Bacteroidota; class Bacteroidia; order AKYH767-A; family OLB10; genus JAJTFW01. The sequence continues at coordinate 6,171 of JANOAX010000208.1, read as the reverse complement.
AAACAATATTACTGGACAAACTTACATTGGCATTTGAATCGGTAGCTGTGATGTAATAACATCCTGCAATAGAATTTAACCCTTGATAAATGTAAGAATAACTACCCGCACTCACTGTGGCAATGAGGTTAAACTGATTAGTACCTGCTGCGGCATAATATAAATTATATTCAAACACATCAAAAGCACAGGATGTATCAATTGACCAAAACAAAGTATCGAGTAACGCAGGACAATTGGGTCCATTCACTAACAAAGGAGGACATGGAGCCTCATTATCGATGGGCGTACTGCAAAAAATTTGAGATTTATTTATAATAGGATTCACTAATCCATCTACAAAATATTCACCTACACTTTTTATATAATAACAATAATTCTGACCATTCACTAAAGAATCATCCACATAAGTAAGATTACTAGTTACACCGATGGAATCAAAAACATTGGGAGCATTTTCGCGGTACACTACATATTCATTGTTCGACCACGGAACATTTACATTCCACGACAAATTGTTTTTCTCATCGCCAGGAGCAGCTGTTAAATAAACACTGTATGCCGTTTGCGAATTACCAACAGAAAAAACATTTCCAGGAGTATCATTCCAAAATTGCACTCGATAACGGTACTGGATATCCTTTGTATTTAATCCAACATCATTAAAGGTTGTATCATTTAAATTGGTATAGGTAATTACATCTACAAAATTTCCAGAAGCATCGGCACGTTGCAAAATATAACGATAAGGACCTGGTGTTTGAATAGTATCTAATTCAGTAGGTTTTCCCCAAGCCACATAAATTTGTCCCGTAGCAATGTCAGTCGTGTTTACATCTACATTCGTGATCACAGGCAAATCGCGGCGTAGACTATTACAAAATTCTACTGATGCATAACTCTCGGCACCATCGGGATAAAAAGCCGTTACCATATAACAATACTGAACGGCAATGGCCAATCCATTTCCATTATTATCATCCGTAAAATTCATAGTACCTAATCCGTTCACCGAAGCAATTCGAACATAACCTGTATAAGCAGGTACACCAGTTTCGCAATAGCCCGGAACAAATCCATAAGATCCTACTCGACGATACACATGATAACCGACAGCTTCAGTACATGCACTTTGACTCCAACTTAATTGAATTGTATTTCCAAAAGGAAATGAGGATGGATTTTTTGGTGAAGGTCCAACCACTGTAATATTCACCGACTCTAAATCGGCAAGTTCAACTTGTGCATTATTATCCCTCGCCTTAAAAACTACAGTATACGGTGTTTTTCGAACATGCGCACAATTGGTATTCCATTGAAAATCGCCCGTCGTTGTTCCTTGTGCAGGAGTAGAAGTAAAAGTGGCAGGGCTTACTAATACTTCAAAAGGTCCACCCGTTGCCGATAGTGTTACCGTTTCCGTTATTGTTTGATCAGTAGCTGAGATGGTAAAAGCTAGAAATGCTCCGGCTTCAACACATGTATCTAAAATAGTTGAAAACACTGGAGGATCATTTATTGGAGGATAAATGGTAATCTGCATATCACGGGTCACGTAACCAATATTCAACAATCCTATTCCGGCAATTCGACGCCACTCACGAATAATCATAGCAACATTAAATTCGCCTTGTTGCAATGGAGAATCCCAAATCAAATCGCCAGAAACTGCATCCAATGTAAATGATACGCTGGCTGCGGGATATGAAAATGTAGGTATAGGTGCACCACCAAATCCTTTACACTGCACTAATTCATATGACAAACTATCGCCATCGGGATCGAAAGCATTTGGGTTATGAATAAACAATCTGTTTACTGCACCATCATCAATGGGAGGTTGTAAAAGTTGTGGAGAAGAATTGGAAAGAAATGCAGGAGAAATAATCAATTGCGTTTCTACATAAAATGGTAAATTCACTGATCCTTGAATATTCACGACATTCGCATTTCTATTCTCATCCAGAAAATACATTTTATAACTTCCGCTACCTGGATAGGTATGTTCCCCATAATAAATATTTCGTTGAATATCAGGTCCCACATTAAAAGTAATGTTCGCACGAGGTAATGTATCACGATTACCATCACCCCACCAAAATTCTAATTCTGGTCGGTCGGCAGGACTTGATGATTTAGTATACGTAACGATAGTAGCTCGGTAGGTATAGGTACTAAGTTTTACATACGTAATTTCACCCGCACGATTATGAGTAGCAAAAGTGTTGTTCGAAAAAAGAATGAACATCATTCCGACGAACAAAAAGAGCAATTTAGTAGAATTTCGGATCATCATATTTAAACGCGATTCAGATAAAATTATTTTAGTAAGTGATAAGCTGTTGTTCCATCATTTCTGGCAAGGAACGATATTCATACTGTTGATTTCTTAACGCCGGTTCGAAACCAGCTTCTCTAATCGCTTCTTGGATACCTTCACTCGTAAATCGGTGGGGCGCTCCAGCAGCAGAAACAACATTTTCTTCAATCATAATGGAGCCAAAATCATTGGCACCTGCCGACAAACAAACTTGCGCAATGGCTTTACCCACGGTTAACCACGAAGCTTGAATGTTGACAATATTTGGTAACATAATTCGGCTAATAGCGATAGTACGAATATACTCATCTCCACTCACGCTATTGCGTATACCTTTTACTCGACGCAACATCGTTCCTTCATCTTGAAATGGCCACGGAATAAAAGCAATAAATCCTTTGGCATGTGCTGGTTTTTCGCTCTGTACTTCGCGTAACCAAACTAAATGTTCAAAACGTTCATCTAACGTTTCAATATGTCCGAACATCATGGTTGCCGATGTGGTAATGTTAAGTTGATGAGCTGCACGCATCACGTCTAACCATTCGCGACCAGAACATTTTCCTTTAGAAATCATTCGACGCACTCGATCATTTAAGATTTCTGCTCCAGCACCTGGGAGTGAATCGAGACCAGCTTTATGCAAAGCTTTCAACACATCGGTATGCGACATTTTTTCCAGCTTCGAAATATGCGCGATTTCGGGAGGTCCCAGTGCATGCAATTTCAATTGAGGATACAAGGCTTTCAATTCCGAAAACAAATCCACATAAAAACTCAATTCTAGTTCCGGATGATGTCCACCTTGCAAAAGCAATTGCTCTCCACCATATCGAAAAGTTTCTTCAATTTTTTCTTTATACTGATTGATGGTAGTCGTGTAAGCTTCTTCATGACCGGGGATGCGATAAAAATTACAAAACTTGCAATTCGCTATGCAAACGTTCGTGGTATTTACATTGCGATCGATAATCCATGTTACTTTATTATCTGGCTTTTGTTTTTTTCGCAATTCATTTCCCACATACATCAAATCGGCAGTGGATACATGTTCAAAAAGATATTTTCCCTCGTTGGCTGAGAGGAACTCAAAGTTTAATGCTCGCTGGAGTAGTAGATCGCTATTCATTTTTTCATCTTCTTTGCCCTTAACAACCCTTATCTCAACTAAAAGTTATCATCAATTTCGATATAGAATTGAGGATGACAAAGGCTTTCCGTAATTTCATCCGCTCAAATTTACGCAACTCTATGCAGATCACACTAAAACACCTGTCATCTCCTCGTAAAGATGGACATATCTTGTTACTCTTTAAGAATGAGGACTTTTCGTCTACATACTTTACTAAGGATGAAATCGCCTTTATCAAGTCGGAACTGAAGGCCGAAAAGAAATTTGTAGCTGTAAATCAGTACAATAGAATGGTTTACCTACAACAAATCGAGACCGAAAAGAAGAATTCTTCACAAAGGCTTGAAATGGCTCGAAAAAGTGGAGCTTCTCAATTTTCTCGCCTTCAAGCTGGAAAAATGGAGCAAATCACACTTATTTCAACTTTGCCAGCAGATTTGGTCTTGGCTTATGCGGAAGGCTTAGTGTTGGCGAGCTATCAATTCCTGAAATACCGAACGGGTAAGAAGAAAGAAGAGCATGCTGTGAAAACAGTTTTTATTCAATCCAAGGGGTTGACCGAAAAAGAAATTCAACAACAAAACATACTCAACGAAGCGGTTTTTAAAGCGCGCGATTTAGTGAATGAGCCTCAATCATTTTTAAATGCTACTGAATTTGCAAAGCAGTTTACGTTGATGGGCAAACAAGCTGGATTCAAAGTTCAGGTGTTGAACAAAGCAAAGATTAAACAGCTTAAGATGGGCGGATTGCTTGCTGTAAATTTAGGATCGATACAAGCTCCTACATTTACGATCATGGAATGGAAACCTAAAAATGCTACCAATAAAAAACCAGTGGTTTTAGTTGGTAAAGGTGTGGTTTACGATACAGGTGGAATGAGTTTGAAACCTACTCCTAACTCGATGGATTTTATGAAATGCGATATGGGCGGAGGTGCTGCAGTGGGTGGTGCTATTTATGCCATTGCAAAAGCAAAACTTCCAGTGCATGTTATTGCATTAGTTCCTGCAACGGACAATCGTCCAGATGGGGATGCTTATGTTCCGGGAGATGTGATTACCATGATGAGTGGAAAAACGGTAGAGGTATTAAATACCGATGCAGAAGGAAGATTAATTTTAGCAGATGCATTGCATTATGCAAAAAGATATAAGCCTGAATTAGTACTTGAATTTTCTACATTGACAGGTGCCGCGGCAGCGGCGATAGGTCCGATGGGTATTGTTTGTATGGGAGATGTGCCTGACAAAACGAGGAAAGCATTACACGATGCAGGAAATCAGGTGTACGAACGCTTAGCTGAATTTCCATTCTGGGAAGAATATGATGAATGGATTAAATCGGATATTGCAGATATTAAAAACGTGGGCGGACCTTATGCGGGAGCCATTACTGCAGGAAGATTCTTAAATCATTTTGTTGATTATCCTTATATGCATTTTGATATTGCTGCTCCTGCATTTAACAAATCGAACGATAGCTACCGATTAAAAAATGGTACTGGAGTAGGTGTTCGATTATTATTTGAATACATCAAAAAATTAGCTGGTAAATAAAAACAAAAATAATTTTCACATCATCCTCTCAACTATTAGAAAATAAAACAAAATGAGCACCGAGCACGAAGGCAGAATTAAAATAGGAATCAGCATTGGGGATATCCATGGAATTGGTCCAGAAGTAGTGATCAAAGCTTTATCTGATAATCGCATTACACAAGTTTGCACCCCTATTATTTACGGAAATAGCAAAGTAATTTCACATTACAGAAAGACATTAAATCTTCAGGAATTTAATTTCAATACGATTCGAAGTATTCAAGATATCATTCCAAAAAAAGTGAATTTAATTAATTGCTGGGAGGAAGAATTGAAAATTGAAATGGGTGTTGCCTCCCATGTTAATGGTCCGTATGCGATGAAATCACTCGAAGCCGCTACCAACGATTTGAAAAGTGGATTTATTGATGCTTTAGTTACGGCACCTATCGACAAGCATAGTATTGCTCCTGAAGGCGGATTTTCTGGACACACAGAATATTTAGCAAAAGCATTTAATACTTCCGATTACTTAATGTTTTTAGTGAGTGGAAATTTAAGAGTTGCTTTAGTGACGGGTCACGTTCCTGTTGCGAAAATTGCGCCATTGATAACCAGTGAACGCATCAAACAAAAATTAAATGTGATGATCAAATCACTCAAACGTGATTTTGGAATTCGCAAACCTAGGATTGCTGTATTGGGATTAAATCCTCACGCCGGCGACTCTGGCGTCATTGGAAATGAAGATCGAGACATCATTGCTCCCACCATCAAAGAAGCTTTTGCTGCAGGATTATTAGTTTTTGGGCCTTACTCTTCTGATGGTTTTTTTGGAACTGGACAACAAGAGAAGTTTGATGCTGTATTAGCGATGTATCATGATCAAGGATTGATACCATTCAAAACACTTGCATTCGAAAACGGTGTGAATTTCACAGCTGGTTTACCTGTAGTACGCACATCACCAGATCATGGCGTGGCGTATGATATTGCGGGAAAAGGAATCGCGAGTGAATCATCCATACGAGAAGCGATATATACAGCAGTAGATATTGTCAATCGCAGGGTTGATTACGACGAGGTGAATGAAAAACCACTTGCGTTTGGGAAATTGACGGGGGAACGATAATTCAACAATAATAAATTATAAAGCCTAGGGTTTAAACCCTAGGCTT
>JANOAX010000207.1:0-7847 GCA_031411335.1 Bacteroidota bacterium | reverse complement strand
AAAATTATAAGCTGCACCGATACCTATAAGCGCAAATACACCAGCAAATACACCTGACAATCCACTTAAAGAGATAAAACGAGATGAACGTTCCATCAATGAACGAATTTCTGTTAACGCTTCTAATTGCTCATTTTCTTTATTCATTTCTTTAGATATAAAAGTACTTTGAGTTACAAAGCTAATATAGATTTAAGAAGTTGCAAGTAAAAATTCTCTCCTAACTACTAATAAATTGTATTTCAATCTATTAAAATTATAAGAAAGTTCAATAAAGATTTTAAAAATGTTTGTTTCTAACAAATTCAGCCTTCATCAAGAAGTCAAATCACACGATAATTCCGATACTCAAAAAATCCTTTTTCTGTATGCTTTTCGACAAACTGCAATAATCTATACTTTAAACTCAATTTATTTTGTTGAGTGCCGTAATAAAATAACCAGTCCATATTTTCAATGCGACTCTTCATTGGGGTAGGAGTGAGTTATGTTCAGGTAAATTTGAGAGAACAAAGAAGAAAGCTGCAAAAAAAACCAACCATTAAAAGCAACTTAGTAAATAATTTATTTCTTAAAATTCTCCAACAAGATTGGTTCTACAATATAACCTTCGGCTTTTAGCAATTGAATCAATCCATACTTATATTTCAAGTTTTCAAGATCAACACTGATGAAACATTTACTCTTATTGATATATTGAACAATTTTAGGAAGCCAATCCTTATTTCTATTCTCAAATAGAATACTATCAAATGGTTGTTGACTCTTACCAGAAAAATAATAGTGAACGACATTATTATAATAATTATCTACAACCTCTCTATGCTTATCTAACAAGGAATCTCTATTATTCGGAAAAATTCGAAATTTATCATTTTTGAAAACTTCAATCAATGAATCAAGTTCATGAATATTTTTTTTCACAACTTCTTTTGTTTGAGGTTCACCTTTAGCTGCATATAGCATAAAATATGCGTGGTTCTCCTTTTGACTTTCCAAGCCTACAATTCTTCGACGATTTTTTACACGCAATTGCAGATCGTAATTCATATTAAAATAGCCGTGACTTCTACTTACTCTATTTGAATTCAAATATCCAGCTTTAGATTCCAGCCAATTCTTCAAATAATAAATATTCAAATGCACTACATCAAAAGTTTCGACGCAATTCTCACAATAAAAAAAATCACTAATCCTTTTCTTCTCACCTCGAGTTGCATAATGATGCCATCGTATTGAATCGGGATCTAATCTATAATTAGCAATAGAAGATAAGTAATAGTTATTTTCACTAATATAATACTTGGACGATTCTAATTTTCGCAAAATAATACTATTCTTACGGACATAAGTATCCGTACAAATAGAATTGGTACCGAATAAATACGATGTGTCTTTTGCCCCCGGTTTTATTACTTTCCAAAAAGTTGTTCGAATCAAATCTTCTTGCCCAAAAGCAGCTGAATAGGACAAGAGAAAACCAAATACACAAAAGAAGCTATATAATCTATATCCCATTTTTATTATCATTATATTGTAAAGACAAAATTATTAAATCACCCGATAATTCCGATACTCAAACAATCTTTTCCCTGTTTGCTTTTCCACAAAATGCAGGATTTTATTCTTTAAACTCAATTTATTTTTTCGGGTGTCATAATAAAATACCCAGTCCATGTTTTCAATACGACTTTTCATTGGAGTAGGATGAGTTGATGTAAATTCCTCTAATGAGTCAATTCCTGAATAATCAAAAAGTTCTTCTTTTACCTTTGCTTTTACTTTTTCATCTGAATGCCAGAGGCGATGGAAACTCTTTTGCTTTTCTGTTTGATGTGCCGGATTTTTTACCCAACCATAGTGAAAAATTCGAGCCTTAATCTTTTTTACTTTTAAAGGTCGATCGTCCTTTCTAAATCCTTGTGCATCTTTATAAGAAAGAATTTTACGATCATTACGAACAATTCTCACTTCATGTCGATACCATTTACGTGAATTACCTACATAATGATAGCTCCCGTAAAAATGAATGTAATTAAACAGAAGCCCCTCAACCTTCACATCACTTTTATATTGTTCCATAGAAGATCTAATGTCGGAATAATCATTTTCATGGATCACCTCATCCGCCTGCAAATAAATACACCAATCGGCTTGCGGAGAAACAGCATGCAACGCTTTGTCGGTCTCAACAGCTAACACGCGACCACCTTCGCGAAGTGAATCATCCCAAACAGAAGGAATAATTTTTATTTTAGGAGAATTAATGGATTGAATTAATTCAGCAGTGGTATCATCAGAATTTCCCAGACAAACGATTAACTCATCGACAAGCGGTAATAAAGAAAGTATGCTTTCCTTAACAGGATAATCAAACTTGACAGCATTGCGAACAAAAGTAAATCCGGATACAAACATGAGGGATGATTAAACCAATTCCGTGCTAACAAATTTTTCCCACTCTTCAAACTGAGAGTTTTTCATCACACGAGGAAATTTATTTTGAGAGCCCATCTTTCCGTTCTTCTCCATCCAATTCATAAAGACTTTAAGAGGCAATACTTCAACAAAAATTTCTTTTAAGGCCGATGTACGCTCGACGCGATAATCATCGTTCAATATTTTTAACTTCTCATCTAAACTCAACTTCAATGCAGCTACATCTACTTTATCATCGGTGCCGATGTACCATTTATGAGCGAACATGGTTCCGTGCTTCACACCTGAAACAGAAAATTCATTGATGCTGATATTAAACTCATCGGAAACCATTTCAATCGCTTTATTCATATTGTCGACGCTCAAATGCTCTCCACACAGACTCAAATAATGTTTTGTTCGACCTGTAATTACGATTTCGGCTTTTTCTACATCGGTAAATTTAATCACATCGCCAATCATATATCGCCATGCACCAGCCACAGTAGAAATAAGCAAAGCATACTCTTCGCCGACTTCCACTTCATCAATCAACAATGTTTTTGGCTTACGCACCAATTCACCATCTCCATTAAAATTTTCGGAAGTAAAGGGCACGAATTCGTAAAATAATCCATTATTCACCACCATGCGCATCGAACGATTATTTTGTTCGTGTTGAAAGGCGATAAATCCTTCCGATGCTAAATACGTTTCGATATAGGTTAAAGGATGATCAATTAATTTTTCAAAACTTTTCCGATAGGGTTCGAACGAAACACCACCGTGCACATAAATCGTGAGGTTGGGCCAGATATCATGAATAGTCTTCACCTGATACTTCTCAATGATTCGCTCGATGAGTAATTGACACCAAGCAGGAACACCCACCAAAATACCAATATCCCATTGACGGGCATTATCTACAATCTCATCTAACTTGGTATTCCAATCTTTCTCGCGCGAAATTTTTCTTCCAGGCTTATAAAAATGCTGAAACCAAAACGGAATTTTACTAGTCGTAATTCCACTTAAATCACCTTCGAAGTAGGAACCTTGCTGATTCAAATGCGTGCTGCCACCAAGCATTAAAATACCTTTCGAAAAAATATCACTTCGTAGCTCTTTGTATCCACCCAAACTAATCATTTGTCGAACGCTGGTTCTGCGAATAGCTTTCACCATATCATCAGTCACTGGAATATGTTTACTCGAACTTTCCGATGTACCGCTACTTAATGCATAATAATGCACTTTCCCTGGCCAGGTAACATCTTCCTCGTCGTGCAACGTTTTGTTCCACCAACGTGCATAAATACTTTTATAATCGTGTACTGGAACCGTTGCTCTAAATTTATTTACAAAATTCTTGCTGTTTACTATATCAGCAAAATGATACGTTTGTCCAAACATGGTAAACTGCGCTTTACGCATCAGCTTTTTCAACTCCCGTTTCTGGTAATAGATCGGAGTATCATTCGACAATCGCAAGCGATGGCGTAACTCTATACTTCGTTTTATAATAGCGGCCAGTATCGGCATTCTTTTCTTTATCTAACTCTTAGTTCCAAGTAATAATTAAATATGAAAATTATAATTCAAGCTCTAATCCTAATTGTTTTCTAAAATCATCCAATCCCGGATTTTTTTCCACCATTTTTTGGTATTTCTCCTTGTTCGTATAAGCTACTTCTCCAGACTTAACACTATCATCTAATTTCACATACACATTAAGGGTGTAGTTTCGTAAACTTTGTCTTAGGAAATTCACCAACTCCGTTCTTTCTTCTTGAAACAATTCCTCTTGTGAAGGATTATCAATCAACAATTCGATTTGATAATTCTCTTGGATCGTTGGTGTATTTATATTCATAGTAGTGCTCAATTGAATCTTTCCATCCATTTTGGCTTGATCAGAATACATCTTCCAATACTTCAATAACGTTTCATGATTAAAAGAATCTTTCAAATCAGGAAGAACTTCTTTCACACTTTCTTCAACGACAGTATCCACCGACTTTTTAAAAGAAGACAAGGAAGCACCTTTAAAGATGGAATTTCCACTTGCTACTTTAGAAGGAGTAGGTGTAGGTGTGATTGGCATTTTCTCAGGCACTACTAAAGGCTTAACCCAATGTTCGGCATTCTCTTTAGCTAGAATTGGAGTGACAGACTCATTCGCTTGAGTAGAGAGAATGATAGGAGCAGGATTCTTTTCTACTGTTTCTGCATTTTGTACTTCTTCTTTCCTTATTTCAGTCTTAACTACCGTTTTTTTTTGAATAGCAGGTGAAGAAACAACTGGAGCTTCCTCTAACATTCCAGAAATAGAACAGAGTCGAATCAATGCCAATTCAACATGCAATCGTTGATTTCTAGCATTGCGATAATCGATATCGCACTTGCTACAGATGGATAAATATTTTAAAAGATTTGGTTGAACAATTTCACTTGCTTGCAATTTATAGCGTTCGCGTGCACTTCTACTCACTTCCAAAAGAGACAAAGTCGATTCCGTTTTTGAAACTAATAAATCACGGAAATGAGACGCTAATCCCGTGATGAAATGATGTCCATCAAAGCCATCCGAAATTAATTCATTATAGGTGAGCAATACGCCTGGAATATTTCCTTCACGAATCTCATCCGTAATCTTAAAATAATAATCATAATCTAAAATGCTTAGATTATTAATAACATCTTTATAGGTAATATTGGTTCCAGCAAAACTTACGATTTGATCGAAGATGGAAAGCGCATCACGTAATGCTCCATCTGCTTTTTGAGCGATGATGTGCAAAGCTTCTTCTTCAGCTTTTACTTCCTCTTGTTCCGCAACGTATTCGAGATGCTTAGTGATATCATCTACTTGAATTCGATTAAAATCAAAAATCTGACAACGTGATAAAATCGTTGGAATAATTTTATGTTTTTCCGTTGTTGCTAAAATAAACACCGCATAGGAGGGAGGTTCTTCCAAGGTTTTCAAAAATGCATTGAAAGCACTTGACGAGAGCATGTGCACCTCATCAATGATATAGATTTTATATTCTCCAGAATGCGGTGCATAACGAACTTGCTCCACCAAATTTCGGATATCATCTACCGAATTGTTCGAAGCGGCATCCAACTCATAAATATTTAAGCTTTGGCCTGAATTAAATGACTTACATGAATCGCAAGTATTGCAAGCTTCCATATCGGCAGTAAGCATTTTGCAATTCAGCGTTTTGGCTAAAATTCGTGCGCAGGTGGTTTTTCCTACACCCCTTGGACCACAAAACAAAAAAGCTTGTGCTAAGTGTTGCGTGCGTATGGCATTCTTTAACGTATCGGTTATATGAGCTTGACCTACAACCGTATCGAAGGTGGCAGGACGATATTTTCTAGCGGAAACTACGAAGGCATTCATGTTTACAAATGTAAATAATTTCATTGTCAATTGCTCGCCCTGCAGTTGAAACTTGCTTGCCGGCTTTGCTCCGATAAAGCTTTAGTGAAAGCGATGCTGGCTTTGCTCCGCTGAAGCTACTGCGAAAGCGATTCAGGCGTAGTGGAATACTGCATGGGTGAATTTTGCCAACCTCTCAAACCTTTCATTTACAATGCATAATAAAAATATTATCGAGAATTGACAGGTTTACAAAAATTTGAGATACTTTTCCGACCTGTATGGTAAAAAAGTCAATCTGGGAGTGGGAGCAAGGGTGCTTTTTCATCATTTTACTCTTGCATTGTTTGCCCATTCTTCTCTTAACGCCTTTTGTTACGTTAGATGGTCCAGCCCATTTGTACAATGCGCATCTCATGTTTGAAGTTCTTTTTGGAAAAACTACGGTTATCCATTCTTTTTTCGAATTCAATACTTTTCCTGAGCCCAACTGGACTGGTCATTTCCTGTTGATGTTTTTACAAGCTTTTCTACCAATTTTATGGGCAGAAAAAGTAATCATCATCTTGATTTTTGTGCTGATGGCAATGGGATTTCGAAAATTAATTTTGACTATTAATCCAGCATCTGCTTACTTAAGTTGGATGATTTTTCCTTTCTTGTTTAACTTCCCGCTCTTGCTCGGATTCTTCAACTTCGTATTGGCGCTAGCGTTGTTACCTTGGTGGATCCATTGGTGGCTAAAAAATCATCATAATGGTTTGCATGTCAAGAATGGAATTTTCGTCACTATTTTTTTTATGGTTTTATATTTCTCCCACTTAGTTGTGTTTTTACTCGCTGGACTCAGTGCTGGCATCATCAGCATTTTCCATACACCTTCTGGGAATACCAAGAAAATGTTCAAGCAATTATTGTATCTTTTCATTGTTAGCTTACCCGGACTGTTTTTAAGTTTTCTCTTTGTATTCATCTTCGGAACGGAAGGTTACAGAGGAGAAATATCTTATTTACCCCTAGCTCAATTGGCAGATGATCTTCTTTGTTCAAGGATGTTTATCGTTTACGATTATACTTCTGAAAAGGTATTTACTTACACTTTTTCGGTGTTGATGGTCTTACTAACGGTGATCGGACTACGTCATTTCAATAAAACATTTGTACAACGTAGCTTTGGCTGGATTTGCTTAAGCTCCTTGCTTATTATTTTCATCATTCCAGATAGTTTGGCTTCAGGTGGCATTTTATCCGTTCGATTGGTGCAATGGTTTTATATGACTTGGTGTATTTGGTTAGTGACATTGAATATTCCCAGAAAAGCAAAAATATTTGCAGGAGTCATCGCCGTGGGATTCAGTTTTGGGATGATGAAAATTCACTGGCGGGTGCAGCAGGAATTAAATTCGGATGCAAAACAATTTATAGCAGCTTCAGCCCACATCCAACCCAATTGCGTTGTTCTGCCGCTCAATTATTCTGCTAACTGGATGCATTCAAACATGAGTAGTTATTTAGGTGTCATGAAAGATGTAGTTGTACTCGATAATTACGAAGCCACGCAACATCATTTTCCATTGGTCTGGAAAAAAAATATGGATCCCGAAATCCACATGGGAAATCATGTATCAAGCAATAGACCTTGTGTGAATATTGAGAAGTCCGAGAAATTGACTGGATTAAAAATTAATTATGTGAGTGTTTGGCAAAGACCAGGGGATTTAGATGATTCATGCTCGGTAGATGTGGAGAGGCAGCTTCGTAAATTGAATTTTAGGTCGAAAATTAAGGGTAGTTCTATAGAGATTTTCGGCTTATAGCTATAATTTATAAGTTGCATGAAAGCTTGTATTTGAGGAGCTTTCGATTAAAAAATAAATTAAAATTAACCTAAAATTCTAGCCTCTCCCCAACCCCTCTCCAGAGGAGAGGGGCTTTTCATTTAGTTATTTTCCAAGATATATAATTTAATACTTTATAAGAAAATATTCAATTTGTATTCTATTCATATTTAATTAAAAATTGAGCCCCTCTCCTCTGG
>JANOAX010000206.1:0-1967 GCA_031411335.1 Bacteroidota bacterium | reverse complement strand
GTAGAGGCAGGTCATACCTGCCTCTACGACGAAGCGATTGAAAATTTAATGGATTAATTTCAATATTATCCTTGCAAAAAATAAATTATGGTGCACGAAAAGGAGTTGACAGATGAAATAGCAAGAGAAAGAGATATGCTAGAATAGGAAATATAACTTAAAAATTAAAAAGATTTCTACTATTTCACTTAAGCCACCGAATGCTTCTCATACAAAAGATGAATGATCCCATCTGACAATCCAATTTGAGGAACCACAATTTTATCGATATCCGCTTCTTCCAATACCGTTAAAAATATTTTGGCGGCAGGAACAATTACATCGGCGCGATCTGGATTCAATCCCAACTTCGTGATTCTTTCTTCGATGGTGAATTCTTTTAACAAATAATAAGTCTCTAGAATTTTTTGATACGAAAGCGATTTCTTCTCCTTCCGATCTACCATCCTATTGATCTTATTAATATTTCCACCCGAACCAATGGCAGTGAGTGGGTGATAATCTTTACAATTGTATTTTATCCAATCTTTAAAATAATTCCATACATCCCTGTCTACCTGATTGTGCAGCAGTCGGATGGTTCCCACATTAAACGATTGGGCAGCGATGGTTCTTCCTTTCGAAAACAAAGTCAATTCAGTACTTCCTCCACCCACATCAATGTATAAATACGACTCATCCATCGACAAATGCTCAGCGATATGATTTGAATAAATAATATGCGCTTCGGTTTTTCCGTCAATCACTTCAATTGAAATTCCACTTTCCTGCTTTACATAACGGATTACTTCCGCTGAGTTTGAAGCTTCACGCATGGCGGCAGTAGCACAGGCTCTGTAATCAATGGCACCAAACACATCCATCAATAGCTTGTAAGCCTTCATACATTTGCCTAGCTTCAACTTCTTCTCTTCAGAAATACGACCTGTACGAAAAACATCTTCTCCAAGACGGATGGGCATACGCACCAACTCCGCTTTTTTAAACACAGGCTCATCGTCACTCTCGTAAACATTACAGAGTAACAGCCGAACGGCATTGGAACCAATATCAATGGAAGCGAATCTCAAGATTTCTTAGGGATTATTCAGACTTGAAAAGTAAGGATATTTAATATAAAATAGGATTAGCACCGCTACATTAATTTTTCTTTAGGTGCAAGGTATTTATAAATAGCATCTTGGGCACGAACCTTATTTTTCAAATCAATTTTTTTGTACCGATTACTTTGACTTTCGTCGATATAACGCGCTTTGGAATTATCACTCCACTGCAATTCCATAATATCCAGCAATTGTTTCTGCAAGATTTTATCATAGATAGGTACACCTACTTCCGAACGAAAATCGATATTTCTTGTCATCCAATCGAAGGAAGCCAAATAAAAACGAGGGTCATTGTCATTTGCAAAAATGAAAACACGAGCATGCTCCAAATACTTGTCTACGATACTGATTACTTCAATATTTTCACTTGTGCCTTTTTGCCCAGGAACGAGTGAACAGATGCCACGAATGATCATTCGAATCTTTACTCCTGCTTGACTTGCTTCGTATAATTTTTTAATTAATTCTGGGTCTGTCAGACTATTCATCTTTAAGAACATCGAAGCTTCCTTTTTCTTCTTAATATTATCGATCTCTGTTTGAATAAAAAGCAACAATTTTTTCCGGGTAAAAAATGGAGAAACGAGAAGATGTTTATAAGTACCCGTTTTATAATTGTCGATATAAAATTTAAATACCTTGGCTACTTCCTCTGTAATTCTTTTATCGGCAGTGAGTAAACTATGATCACAATAAAGTTTAGCGGTTACTTCATTAAAATTACCAGTACCAATATGGGCATACAATACTTCTTTGCTATGTTCCATTCTACGAATCAAAAAAAGCTTACTATGCATTTTCAATCCGGGCACACCATAAATTACTTTAGCTCCCTCTTCGTTTAGACGATTTGTCCATTTG